>JABSPG010000236.1 GCA_013214445.1 Ekhidna sp.
TATGTAGAACATGCTGCAGAACGCTCTTTCGTACGCTTCATTGATTTTCTGAAAAAACTTCCAAGGTGAGAAACCTGCAGGAATCGGTTCATCCTTGTATCGTGATAGCACTACCTTTTCAAAGGTGCCTTTATTGATTTCTAGAACGGCATTCGCTACTTGTTTTTCAAAATGGACTTCTAGCTTTTCTTTGCTGAAAACCTCTTTAGGGGAAGGTTTCTTAGAATGACCTCCAATGCGACTCTTAAACTCATCAATTTGATTCGCATTTACCTTCGCTCCTAAGTGAATTTCGTCGTTTTTTAGAATAATATCCGCGGAGATAAAGTAAGGTGCTATGGGGTGACTAGCTGCATACTCATTTACCAGAAACCCGGCTCCAATGGTAGCTATTTGCAGTTCTTCAACCTTTTTAGGTTTTTCCATGGAGATGATAAAGTGGGTTTCTTGGGTATTAGGTAATCTCCAACATGCGAATGCGTATTCAGCATTCGTCAATTGCTCAATTACTTGAGTAGGTTCATCAAGCTTTAATATCCCTTCTAGCTCTCTCACTTTTTATGATTCAAAATTGCCATCGTGATTCTACTGATCGCAACTAATTCATCTTTTTCATTATGTATCTCAATGCTCCAAACATGTGTTCCTCTACCCAAATGAAGTGGTTTTGCCGTGCCTGTAACCAATCCCTCCCTCGCTGATTTTATATGATTCGTATTGATTTCTAATCCTACAGCATGTTTTTCATTGAGATCGATACAGACAGTGGCTCCTACACTACCCATAGTTTCAGCTAACGCTACTGAAGCTCCCCCGTGCAACAATCCCATGGGCTGTTTTGTTCGATGATCCACTGGCATTGTGGCTTTTATAAAATCGGGACCGATCTCTGTGAATACTATTCCAAGATGTTCGACCATACAACCTTCCGACATACTGTTGAGAGCATCTAATTCTAAGTACTCGGGAAAAATTCTTTCTTTTGCCATAGATAAAGCAAACCAAAGAAAACAAGATTTGAAAAGCAAGACCATTTATATCCTTCGGCATGGAGAAACAGACTATAACAGAAAGGGGATGGTTCAGGGGAGAGGAGTAAATGCTTCATTAAATGAAACTGGTTTTGAACAGGCGAGAAAAGCAGGTAGGGCACTTTCAAATATTTCTTTCGATCATGTTTTCACCTCGTCGCTCATTCGAACCCATGAGACAATTAGCCAGTTTGATTTAAGAGATACACCTTTGCATGCTCATACAGGTTTTGACGAGATCAGTTGGGGAGACCAGGAGGGCGCAGTGGCCGACTTTGAAGCTAAGAACCTGTATGCAGCCACTGTCAATGGCTGGAGAGCAGGGGACCTAACCTTGAACATAGGAGGGGGAGAAAGTCCCATTCAAGTTATGAATAGACAGAAGGAGGCAATACGTTTTCTAATGGAAAAAGGGGGTGAGAACGTACTCATCTGCATGCATGGTCGTGCCATTCGTGTGCTGCTGTGTTGGTTGCTAAACTATCCCCTAAACTATATGGACGGTTTTCCTCATCACAATTGTTCATATTATTCCTTAGTACACAACACCAATCATTTCACTCTGCGCGATTTTAATCGTACCGATCACTTGTAGTTCTTCTTACATTTACCTCTTTTGGGGTATTTTTTATTTGAGTTAAACAACTCACTTTTACTGTTTAAACAACCCTTAAGAAAATGGAAGTCTTAAAAAAACCTAACTTGGTAAGAACTATTAGCTTAAAAGAGAGCGATAATCGATTTCAGCTAGTTTATGCCACCCAGCTTTACGGAAGCCTTTTTGCGCTTACCGCCAGATTTCAAACCGAAAAATTAGAAAATGGGAACATTATGATCCGGCAGATAGACTTTGTTGGTGTGAACTACAAAGGACCTCTTAATCTAGGAATTATAAACTTGGAAGTAAAAAAAGTGCCATCAAACAAGCTGGAGAAGGGTTTTTTGGTGGTCAATATTACACTGCAAGCCAATGATGCGATGGTTTTTTCTCGTGAAATATCTAAGAAGGGATTAGATATAGAAGTAGATTGTAGTAATGATGAAAAAAAGATGTTAAAGATCCATCGTTCGTTGGCGCCTATGTATGAAGGAAACAGTGATAAAATTGAAGATCAGGCTTTTGTTCACGGGAAATTTGACTCTGAATTTTTCGAAAGAGATGGCGTATATGTGAAGAGGAAAGAAAAGGATCATGAAAATCAATTTGAAGAAACGGATGTAATTGAGATTCCAGAATTCTCGGATCCAACGAACAGAATCAAAGATATTTTTGGTCCGCGGTGCGTCATAGGAGAATCGTTATTTATCTTCTCTTGAAGTATTTTCTCCCCGTACTGTTGCTGCTATCTTTTGACTCAATCTACAGTCAGAAGGCTAAGGTTATCAAAAAAATGGTATCCTTAGAGTTTGATAGTTCTAGGTACTACCTATCCAAAACCCCTCCGGCTGAGGCAAAAGTTCTTGCTGAAATAATTGACTTGTGGGAAATAGCAGGACAGGAGAAAAGGCAAGTTGACTATCTGGATGAAAATGACCTTGACGGTAATAGTCCACAAAATCAGTTGCTATTAGGTACACAGCAACTTTACGAAGGAGATAAAAGTAGAGCATCATCCCTTCTTTTGAAATCTTACGATGCTTTTCAATCTGAAGAGGATGAACTTGCTATTATTTCCAAACTAAATCTACTCTACTTACACAGCAGAATCATCATGGGAAATGATGAGTATAATGAACATCTGGCAGATTTTCAGAAATACCTTTCTTTTGAGGAAGCAAAAGCATGGTATCACATTCATCGCCTGAAGCTTACCAGCAAGATTTTAGATATCGATAGCGCAGAGCAAGTTTGGCCTAATGCTTTTGCTGAAGCCAGCAAATTCTTTCAAGGGACAAGTCTTAATTCAAATATTTTAGCGCATTGGCTTCTCGAGAAAGGCGTGTACCTGAGATATTATGGAAGGAACAAAGAGGCTATAAAGGTATTAAAGAAAGGAGTTGAATATTGTTCAAATAAAGCTTTCTTACGAAGTGTTAAATTCTCTTCATTACTAGATCTAGCAAACATATATCAGCGTACCAATAAATTGGATTCCGCAAGGGTATACCTTCAAAAGGCCGGGCAGAATTGGGATTATTCTGATACAAACCTGAGCGAACTTAATTATCAAGTGATACTAGCAGGAGGATTCTACATTTCTGAAAATAAATGGGATTCTGCTTATTATTCACTTCGAAAAGTGTGTGGACTAAACCTGCAAAGATTCTTCGAAAGTAATAACATTCGTATGAGTGAGCTTAGTGAAGAGTATGAGGCTGATAAAAGAGAATTGGAAATATTGACGCAAAAAAAACAGATCTCTCAGAAGAACCGTTGGCTCTTGGTGATTGCTTTTTTCCTTGCAATAAGCACTGGTTTAGCCATTGGACTAGTGATGTCATACAAAAAGATCCGTTCAAAGAACCAGAAGATTGAGACGTTGATGCGAGAGCTCCATCATCGTGTGAAGAATAATCTGCAGGTCATCTCAAGTATGCTGGGATTGCAGAGTATGAAACTGAAAGATGCGAGTGCTCGAAAGGCTGTGACGGAAGGAAAGGATCGCTTGCGAGCCATGTCCCTCATACACCAGAAGCTCTATCAAAATGAAGATGCGATCAGTTTAAACATCAAAGAATACATTTCAAACTTGGTAATGGAACTGGCGCAATCTTATGGCTACCAAAACAAGACGAAATTTTTGATGGATATCCCATCTATAGAGCTGGATGCGGATGACACCTTGCCGCTTGGTCTGATTGTGAACGAATTGGTCAGTAACTCCTTTAAATATGCTTTTAAAGACGTTGCTGAACCAGAACTTGAAATTCGTTTATTGCAAGAAAGTGAAAAGGACTTTAGTTTCTTTCTGAGAGACAATGGTCCTGGACTCCCTGAAGATTTTGATATTGAAAAATCCAACTCCTTTGGTACCAAACTGGTGAGTATCTTAGTGAAGCAACTAAACGGAGAACTTAGATGCGAAAGACAGGAAGGGCTTGCATACCACATTAGTTTTCAATTGAAGCAATGAAGAATATTAAAGTACTGATTGTTGAAGATGAGTGGATAGTTTCCGAAGAAATAAAGGAACTGCTTACCCAAAGTGGTTTTCAAGTGGTGGGTCAGGCCGAGGATGCTGAGTCTGCTCTTCAGATTTTAGCAGAAGATGAGGCTGATGTGGCGCTTCTGGATATTAACATTAAGGGAGGAATCGATGGAATTCAATTGGCGCATGAGATCATTCAGAAGTATAATTCTGCTTTGATCTTTTTGACTGCTTTTGATGACGAACATTTCATCAATAGGGCAAAAGAGATAAAACCTGCAGCATACATTGTAAAGCCTTTTCAAGCGAGAAATTTAGAAATGGCTATTGAAATGGCTTTCAATAATTTGTTGGAAAATGATATTGCTTCTAGGGAGGATAGTTATGTTATTTCAGATCATATATTTCTTAGGGATAATTCAAGGTTTAAGAAAATTGCGCTTGAAGACATTACTTATGTAGAGGCTGTTGGAAGTTATACGGATATCTATACGAGCGCTGGTAAGTTCACCCTCTCAACCAACTTAAAAGCATTCGAAAATCAGGTTGATCACCCAGAATTCATGAGGGTCCATCGTTCTTATGTCGTGAACTTAAGTCATGTAGATGAACTAGAAGGAAACAGACTGTTCATCAATCAGGTCCCTATTCCTATCAGCTCCACACACAAAGAGGCTTTTCTAAGTAAATTCAAATTTCTTTAGGGTGCAGTGAAATGCTTATCAAGAAAATAGGCTGATTCACAAACTAGATGGTGCCATTCACAAACTAGATTTTCTAGGTTCTTTTTTGATTTCAATCTTTAAGTAAGAATCAAATCAAAAAAGCTATGTTTTCAAATAAAAAAGAACTGACCATAAGGGAAAGAGAGATCATTCAGGCGGTATCCCTGGGACTTAATTCCACGGAGATTTCTGATAAATTATTTATTAGTGAGTTCACTGTTAAAACCCATCGCAAAAACATCATGCAAAAGATGGAAGTAAAAAACATGGCCCACTTGGTGCGAAGATCATTTGAACTAGGACTAATACAACTTTCTGCTGCATCATGATGAAGATAATGGGTTATGGGGTGGTTTACACTATTTCATCAGGAATGGGGCCATTAGACTGGATCTTGAAAGCGGTGATTCTGTGTATTTACGAAATCTGAATTCCTCAAAGTTTCAGTCCATATATTCGATTTTACAGGAAGTGGATTACGATCTTTCTTGGGATGGGGCTAGTGTTTCTTTAAACCATCCGGAGTAGCAGCAAACTATTCACCATGTGCTGAAATTTTTTCAGCGTGTGCAATGGCCATTTTAATTTCTCCCCAAGTGTAGCTGTCAGGTACCACAGCTTTGATTTCACCTGATTTATGAAGGCCTTCATCATAGCACTTAAGGAGATTTTTCAGACGGCTCGGTTTGACAAAGTCGGTTACCTCAAGCTTGCCTTCTCTAACAAAGCTGGCTAAGTGGCTTTCGATGGTTCCTACTACCAATCCACGTTCGTCTGCGATTACTTTTACTGATTTTCCTTCCTTATACATCTCATAGCTAATATCTGCTGTTGAGGTTTTATCCTTGGATGCAGCTTGATTAACTGTGGAAATCTTTTTGTCCTTCTGCAATGCTTTCTTCGTGAGGGGTACTCCTTCGTTTATGTGCTGGACTAGTAGGTTGAGCTTGATGATCTTTCTAAGCTGGCTACTGTATAGCTCTTTTACTTCTTGCAATTCAGTCCTGTAGGCTTTTGCCTGCGGCTGTGTCTTCAATAGTCGATACTGCTTCTGGATGATATTTAGCAGTTCTGATAGCTTTTCCTCAAAATAGGCAGTGGCTTTTTCCATTCGCTGAGCCAAGGTGAATAGGTCTTGTTTCAGTAGAATCCCTTTGACTTGTCTAATGAAACCCTCGCCGACCTCCTTTAGTGGAAAGGTGTTATTAATAAGCTCATTTGTCCAAGGGAGATGCTTTTGCTTCAGTGATCGATTTTCATCTTTGTTGAATGTCTTTTTATGATCAACTAAGTCACGCAGCATTGGATCGAATAAAAAGGCTCTCTCAGTCATAGCAACTAGAAAATCAATCCGATCACGATTATAGGCTTCTTCCAGTTCTTCTTTGTTTTCAAAACTACTGATGTAGTCTTTCAGGTGGTTGTCAATGCCAGGTGTTCTTTCTGGTAATGGACTGGAAAGAACCAGTCCGTCAAGGGATGTAAGACGAGACAAGGCTACATATAGTTGACCAGGAGCAAACGTTCCTTCTAGATCAAGGATTGCCTTTTCAAAGGTCAGGCCCTGGCTCCCTGCGATAGCCTGCGCGACTTTACGGTAAGTCGCGGACACACCCGAAGCCAGTAATACACGTTTCGATTTTGACTTGCGATTTGCACGCACGGCCATG
>JABSPG010000237.1:0-3306 GCA_013214445.1 Ekhidna sp.
TATTCGAGAGATTTGTAAGGGAACCGCTATTGCTGCAGGGTTATCTGAAGATAAGTGGCCTGAAATAAGGGTACCAAAGGAGTTTACTCCATCAAACTACAACGATCCTGAACTTACCAAGAAGCTGATTGCTTCTGCGAGTAAGACAATAGGGACAGAAAACATCATTGCAACAGATCCTATCATGGCAGGGGAAGATTTTGCCCGGTATGGTAGTACTGAGCATGATGTACCAACTGCGCTGTATTGGTTGGGTACGGTTTCCAAAGAAAAAATTGCAAGTGGAGATCTACCAGGGTTACATTCTCCATTCTACTATCCTGAAAGCGAACCATCCATTAGGACTGGAGTGACGGTTTCAACGAATATGCTTTTAGATTTACTTAATTCGAAAAACTAATCCGCTCGTCATCGGAGGATTTGGTGAATTTCAGGTACTGCTGCTGTTCACCTTTTCTAATTTTTACCACATTGATTTGTGTGGGAAAAAGCTCCATGAAAAATTGTGCATTTAGTGTTAGACTAGTTTGTTCAGGCAGGGAGCAATGAAATTGAATGAAATGCGCATCATTTTCGATGTGATATCCTACATGCTCTAGCTGAATCTCCTCTGCCTGGCTTTCCATTTTAAAGAACTGATTAAAATACGCTGAAGAGAGCTTCACGTTTAGCGAGTAGAAGGTTTGCAGGTCTCCCGATTGGTATTGACTTGCATCGTAGTTTTTAAGTACATCTCTCAGGTCGTCAGAAAATACCTTAATGTTTAATTCAGCGTTGTTTTTGAACAAGGCTATTTCTGTGACCGAAAGGTAGATGGCATGTCTCTCTGAGCAGATAGATAAACTTGTAAGTAAATAGAAGAGGCCCGCAGTAAAGTATGTCATGCCGTGATGATTGTATTAGAAAAATGTAGCTCCACCCAAGCTGCATCCAAGTTACCAATCCCGTGAAAATCACGATACACAAACCGGCAATTAATTACGAACCGGATGAGATGGCAGCCATGGGACCGGAAGAAATACCCTAGATTTCACCTTGTCTTTTGATGGCTTTCTCAATGGAGATACAGAAGCAGACATTACCCTACCTAATGCAAGTACGCCTGCTACGAGTGAAAGCGATCCGGGCGAGTATCCCTCGAACTCACCAATGGCGATGCGTTGAACTACGTTCTTGCGCTTGTAGACGGGGTTCTCACCATAGAGGTACGACCGCTGGGACTCGGTGATGATTTGAATTTAGTCGTTTATCCCAATCATAACCAGAGAGATCAGGATAGGAGGAGAGCAGGTACACGTGCGATCGATGACATTATACGATGCAAGCGGGAAGATGATCAAGCAGTTTATTGGCAATCAGGATGCCTACGACGTTTCCAGTCTCAGTACAGGGCATTATACTTTGAGTGTGGAGACAGAAAGAGGCACTGCTACCTTTAGGTTGTTGAAAAAATAGGTTTGAGTTAACTAAGGAAGCATAAGCTAGGCTTATGCAATGAGAGGCGGTCAAGGATCGCCTCTTTTTTTATTATCCATTAGCAACAGAAGATAAATCCTTTGATTAATAGATCTTTCCTACATAGTTGACCATGATAGTCCATATAGTAAGTTTCAATAAAATAAAGTGTCAGAACGTGCCTATGGGTATTTAAACTTCATTTCAGCTAAACTTAGGTGAATGCATATTCGTAGTTGTTATCACAGTATGATTCCATCGTCAATGTCAACTTTCGATATGTAATATTTAAAATCATTTTCGTTGTAGCTGCGAAATGGTTAAAGTACGTAAACCACCACCAATGAATACATACCAAGAACTTTCACTTGAGAAGATTCAAGAGGGAGATTTAATCTACTTCAACGAATCACCCGGAAAAAGCAACTACGACGAATACTGGGAAGTAAGCAGTATTGATTCTCTAAACGAAGAAATTAAAGTGAAGCTTGACTATCTGAACGAAAATCGGATCGCAAGTATCAAGCTTTGGGAGATTAGACAGTTTCTTCCTGCCAGCAAGCTTAGTCGCGCCGATTAACGGTGTAAAGCACCTCCTGTTTTCAAAACTGCTACTAGAATATCTTCTGATCTACAAATGATCGAACAGGTTGTATGTAGCTAGGTAGTCGGGTATTTTCACATTCCATCCTTTTGCTGAAAGACTGCTCTGAAGCCCCATTGCCTGATCCTTCTCTCCATGAATGATGAAGGTCATCTTAGGATGATCTTTGATATTGGTTGCCCAGTTTATCAATTCTTTTTGATCTGCATGTGCAGATAGTCCCTCTAATGTTTCGATGGTAGCATTGATTTTGACTTCTTCGCCAAATACCCTGACAGACTCTTTTCCATCTGCGATGTTTCTTCCCCTAGTCCCTATGGCCATAAAACCAGAAAATAGGATCGTGTCTTGTTTGTTCGGTAATCGGTGGTAGAGGTGATGAAGAATGCGCCCTCCGGTTGCCATTCCGCTTGCAGAAATGATAATCGATCCTTCTTTCAGGTTATTTAATACCTTGGATTTGCTTTGTTCCGTGATGTAATGAATGAAAGGAGCATCAAATATTTGATGAGCGAAATCATCCTTGCTTTTAAGTCGGTGATAAGCTTCAAACTGCTTATAGAGTTTAGTTACACTGATGGCCATTGGGCTATCGACATAGACCGGTCTGGACCGCATGTTTTGGAATATCTTCCAGAGGTAGTAGAGGATCAATTGCGTTCTTCCTAGAGAAAAGGCAGGGATAATGATACAACCTCTCTTTTCATTAGCTTCCAGTATGACTCTTCTTAAACTATTCTCAAGATCGAGTTCGGCATGATCGCGATTCCCGTAAGTGGATTCAATGAATAAAATATCGGCTTGCTTAGGAGGAGATGGACGGAAGTGTAATGGACTATCAGAAGGACCCAGATCACCTGAAAAAACAATTTTTTTCACTCCTTGACCACTCTGAATGCTTAATTCGATACTAGCGGCACCCAAAATGTGCCCAGCATGAAAGAACTTAACATCAATTCCTTCCTCCACACTGAAATAGGTATCGAAAGGATGTTTTTCAAAGGCCAGCATTGCATGTTGAGCATCTTCGATTGTGTATAAGGGTTTCGCTGGACTGTGCTTACTATACCCCTTTTTATTCGCAAAGGCTGCCTCTTCCTCCTGCAATTTGGCACTGTCCGCCAGCAGTATTTTAGCTAATTCATGCGTTGGTTCGGTGCAGTGTACTTTTCCGTCGAATCCATTCTTATTTAGCAGAGGGATATAGCCGGAGTGATCAATGTGTGCATGGGTCAGAAGCACGGTAT
>JABSPG010000237.1:3316-6494 GCA_013214445.1 Ekhidna sp.
CGACCTGCCAATTGCACGGTATCGATAGATTCTGGTGCAATTGGCAGGTCGTCCCAATTTCTCAGACGGAGTTCTTTCAGTCCCTGAAACAGGCCACAGTCTACGAGAATATTGAAGTCGTCGACCATGAGTAAGAATTTCGATCCAGTAACTGACCCTGCACCCCCTAAAAACTTGACTCTGATATTCATAAAAGGTAAAACTCAAGTCTACTCAATAATCTGATCAAAGCCTTAACTACTTTTTTGAACTCTCCTGAATTATATCATGATTCCCGACTACTTGTGATTTAATGTCGAATCCCAATTTTTCAACCTTTGAGATACCGATGTATCCTATGGAGTTAGCCGGATGATATGAATAGGTCTATTTTTTCTTGATTTCAATCTGAGGTTTCATTACGACACTAGATTTGATAGAGTTTGTAATCAAACACGCCCTTTCAGATTTGTTCAGTACTTTGAGTGCCAGCTCTCGCTGTGATTCATCTGGTATAGTTACTACTGGATGTAACTCTACTTCAGTCATTTGAAGGCCTTTGTCTGCTTTACCTAACATCCCTTTTGATTCACAAGAAAAATTGATAAAGTCCAGTTTGAAGTTCTCAGCCACGGCAAGGAATGTTGTCATTAAGCAACTGCTAACAGCTGCGGTAAATAGGTGTTCGGGAGACCATATGCCGGGAATGCCTTTCGGGAATTCAGGTGGGGTAGCTACTTCTAAACAGTTATCATTATTCTGAGTCAGTTCAGGTGAGCACATCACGCCTTTTCGGTCTTGACTCCAATTGATATTCACATTGTACAAATGATTTTCCATTTTTTTAATGTTATTGATGAGGGTTAAAAACTTGATCAGATAGCAAAATAGAAGCGATACTGAGAGCATCTGTATGAGTTTTGTCAGCTGAATTCCTGATTTAGTCATTTTGGTAACAATTGTTACACACCTCTCAGCAGTGTAACAATTGTTTCATTATCGCCTTCCCGCACCCCGTAAACTTGCCTCAAAAAAGAAATGAACATGTCTGAATATGTCGTTCCTATGTTGAGCAAAATCACTGTTGCCCTTGACCATAAACTCAATAGGCCGGATTGATGACTTTTCAGGCAAGACCGCTCAAAGATGAAATTATGAGAGACACATTTTTTATAATTCTATTCGTAGTGAATGCGCATCTTTTAGTTGCGCAGGATACGCTCCAGCTATCGAAAGCTGAGTTTGTCGAGAAGGTAACACAAAGCAGCTACCAGCAGTTGGTAGCTGACAAGCAGGCAGCTATGGCAGAAGCAGATTTTCAGCAATCCAATGCCTTGTTTCTACCGACAGTTACTGCTTCTTATACCGCCATCACCACCAACAACCCCTTGATGGCTTTTGGATCAAAATTGAACCAGGAGATTCTCACACAACAGGATTTTAATCCCGCTCTACTAAACGATCCAGATAACATAGAAAACTATACAACAGAGATCATGGTCTTGCAGCCATTGCTAAATCTGGATGGGGTATACGGTAGAAATGCTGCACAAATACAAAAGGACGCCTTTGCACTCAAAGCCGAAAGAACAAGGGAGTATCTGGAGTTGGAAGCCACGAAGGCATATATGCAGTTGCAGCTAGCCTATGAAGCGGTTGCAGTGTTAGATCGCGCAGAGCATACTGCAAATGAAGCTGTACAGATGGTTAATGATTATTATGACCAAGGGTTGGTGCAGAAGGCGGATGTATTGGATGCCACAGTCAAGCAAGGGGAAGTGACCAACCAATTGCGGTATGCAAGGTCAAATGTCCAAAATACTTCTGATCAGTTGCTGACGCTGATGGGATTGGCCGCAGGCTCTACCACGATCAGACCTAATGAAAAAGCACCGATCGGCTATTCAACTCAAAGCTATCCCTTACTACTCCCCGAGAACAGAAAAGACCTGATGGCTATGTCCAAATCAGTCATTGGATATAGCAATATGTTGAGTGCTAGCAAAATGAAGTTCGTTCCTCGAATCAACGCATTTGGTACTTATCAGATTAATGATGGCCAGCCTTTCGGCTTTGGTGCATCAGGCTATTTATTAGGAGCAAGACTTTCATGGGATCTCTTTTCCGGCTATTCCAACATAGCTAAAACCAACAAAGCCAGACTTGAAATGGAAAAGGCAAGTCTGGAAAAAGAAGAGTACCTCTTAACCCAACAAGCTGAATTGAACAAAGCTATTCGCATGTTGGCCGATGCTGAAAGTAAAGTTCTAGTATCTCAGAATGCCTTTGAGCAGGCTACTGAATCTCATAAAATTAGAAGAGACCGTTTTGAGGAAGGTCTGGAAAAAACCGTGGATTTGCTTTTCGCTGAAAGTCAAATGTATCAGAAAGAACTACAGCTGCAGCAGGCCATTTTCGAATACAATTTCACTAAGGAATACCTGCATTTTTTAACTAGAGAATAACTGAAAAATAGAAATAAGATGATAAAGTTTAAATATTTAATCCTGATTCCAGTCCTGGCTGCCCTTCTGGCTGGTTGTGGTGCTGGCAAAGATCACAAAGTCATTGAAATGGCCCCTGTTTCTGTTGAAGTAGGAGTAGCCAAGAGCACTGCTGACTATAAAAGAATACAGGTTAGTGGGAGGATAGAAGCTGTAAGTAGTGCTAATGTCAGTACCCGAATGATGGGGAACGTATCCAAAGTACTGGTGAAGCCAGGGGACCATGTGAATAAGGGAGATTTACTATTACAGATTTCGGGAGCAGATCTAAAAGCCAAAGAAGCACAGGTTGATGCTGCCATCGTGCAGGCTAAAAGTGGACTGGAAAATGCAAGAAATGATTACGAACGGTTCCAGACTCTTTACGAGAAAGGCAGTGCATCCAAAAAAGAGTTTGAGAATATGACCACTCGTTTCGAGGTAGCCAAGGCGGGTTTGGAAGCTGCTGAACAGATGAAGAACGAAGTAGAAGCCCAATTCGCCTATACCAATTTAAGGGCTCCATTTACAGGGGTTATTACCAATACGTTTGTCAAAGCAGGGGACATAGCTAATCCGGGTATGCCGCTAGCGACTGTAGAGGGTATCAAGGAATATCAAGCGGCTGTGATGGTACCTGAATCTCAGATCAGCAAAGTACAGGCAGGGGCAAAAGTGTCCGTTTTGGTGAAATCTAAGAACCGCTCTGTGGATGG
>JABSPG010000238.1 GCA_013214445.1 Ekhidna sp.
CCACATAGTCAACTTTTTCCTTCTACGATTTTCGAATTCACCAAAGGCAACTGTCCAAGGATCTCCAGCATTCGTCTGAGAGAGTTCCTTGCTGAAATAAAAAGCATCTTCAATACCTTGACATGCCCCTTGTCCCATATTGGGAGTAGTAGCATGCCCTGCATCACCCAAAAGACAAGTGTGATCTTTGTACCAACAGTCTAGCCTTTTTAAGTCTGCAAGCTCCGAAGTATGAAGGTCTTTTGTAGCCGCTATGATCTCGTTTACGATTGGGTGAAATTCTGAAAACAACGATAATAGAGTCCCAATTTCTAGATTAGAAGGCATCAATTCCTTGTTGAAAACTGCAAAAAAGTAAACCTCCTCTTTTGATATTCTCGAAAATCCGAAACGTCTTTTATTGCCCCACATTTCCTTCCCCTGATACTTTAAGTAATCGGGTAGATCCATTTTTGCCACACCGCGACAACACACCTGCTTAGCGTTTCTGTATTTCGATTCAATTCCAATGCTATTCCTTACCTGCGATCGAATACCATCTGCTCCGACAACCACATCTGCAGAAACTTCTAGGTTTTCAAACTGGATAGCACTTTTACTTCCCTGAGTTATATGGTTTACGTATTTGCGTCCCAACTCCAATACCCCAAAACTGGAAGCTTCTTCCTGCAGAATGCGTTGTAACCTTCCCCTGTGGATTGCAACCGTTTGATTGCCATATTCATCACTTACGATCTCTTTCTTGATTTTCTTAATTGGTATCAATTTGGAATTGGTGATTTCCATTTTCCTCAGTATAATGCCTTTCTCTTCAATACGCTTGTTGAGACCCAGCCATTCCAATACCTTCATGGCATTTGGCTGAAGCCATATCCCTGCACCGACTTCATTTATTTCATGGGCCTGCTCATAAACAGTACTCTGTATCCCTCGTTTCTTCAGGGCAAGGGCTGTGGTTAGCCCCGTAATTCCACCTCCAACGATCGCTACTTTCATACTTTGGATTAATTTTAGGTCAAATATACTAAATTAGGTCAATAGTACTAATTTTATGAAAACAAAAGAAAGAATCGCTCTCAATGCGCTTGAATTATTTAACAATCAAGGAGTTAAAGAGGTGACTCTTAGACAGATAGCTAACTCCCTTAAAATCAGTCACGGAAATCTAAATTATCACTATAAGCTAAAGGAGCAGATTATTTCAGACCTCTATTATCGTTTGGTAGAAGAATTAGATATCGAAATGAATAAACTAGAGATTCATCAAAATGATCTCTCAATGCTTTATGAAAGCTCAGCAATTACGATGAAGATTCTATATAGATTCAGATTCTTATTGAAAGATTTGTATAGTATTCTCAGTGCAGATTCCTCATTAAAGGATCATTACCTAGGGCTACAAAAATTAAGAAAGACACAGTATTTGACCTTATTCACGAGGCTACAGAGTGCTAAAATCATAAGAAATGAAGACTTTAAAGGTGAGTTTTCCAGGCTCTACGAACGAATGAATATCCTTGGCGACAATTGGATAAACGCTTCTATTTTCTTTATGGGTGACTCACCGCAGATCGTAGCATACTACCATGAACTCTTATTTGAATTAATCTATCCTTACCTGACAGAAAAGGGGAAAAAATTATATCTGGAAATGATTGATAGCCGTTCCTGCTAAGAACTACAGAGGTGAATTCAGCTTTTGTTCGCCTTACTGTTTTGCTAGCTATTTGCTAAATACTCATGTACATACTTGATTGCCATAGAGCCTTCTCCTACAGCAGAGGCAACCCTGTTCATAGCTCCAGAACGAACATCCCCTGCGGCAAACACTCCGGGGACACAAGTCTCTAGCAGAAATGGTTCTCTTTCCAGTTTCCAGCTTTTTTTGAAGCCTTAATAACGGATAAGTGCAGGGCCCGTTTCCAGAAAGCCTCTTTTATCCTTGATCACTTCAATATCTAGCCAATCAGTCATCGGTTTTGCGCCAATGAAAATAAACAAGGCTGCAGCATCCTTTCTCTCCTCATTTTCGGTTTGATTGTTTTTGAGCTTAACCTTTTGCAACTTTTCTTCGCCAGAAACTTCTGTAATCTCTGTGTTGCCTAAGACGTGAATATTTGAGGTCCCTCCTATCTGATCGATGAGATACTGAGACATGCTGCTGCTCAAATCAGGTTTACGAATGACGATATATACATTCTTTGCAAACTTGGAAAGGTACATAGCTGCCTGACCTGCAGAGTTACCCCCTCCAACAATGTAGATATCTTGATCTTGACACGCATTTGCCTCGGTTGTAGCCGCTCCATAGTAGATACCTGCACCTGTAAACTCATCTATCCTTTTTGCTGGATGCTTGCGATAGTCTACTCCGCTAGTGATGATGATTGCTTTCGCATTCACCACTGCCCCATCCTTCAACGTTAAGATTTTGTAATGATCCTTTATTTCTATGCTTTTGACCTCCTGTGGAGACAAAAACTCGATACCAAATCGAGTGGCTTGCGTAATAGCCCTTCTCGACAGATCAGCTCCGCTCAATCCATTAGGGAAACCGAGGTAGTTTTCTATCCTGGAGCTGGTACCAGCCTGCCCTCCTGGAGCTCGTTTTTCAATCAGTAAGGTATTGAGCCCTTCCGATCCTCCATAGACACCAGCTGCCAAACCGGCAGGTCCTGCCCCTACCACCGCTACATCATACATTTTCTGTTTGGCCTCCACAGACATCCCCGACTTTGCTCCCACATCTTTGGTTTCAGGATTAGTTAGATAAGATCCATCTTCGAAGAAAACCGCTGGTAAATCTTTCGAACTGATGTTATTCAGCTCGATTAGCTCCTGGCCTTTTTCGCTTGTTTCAAAATCCAGCCACTGATAAGGCACAAGGTTACCTGCCAAAAAATCCTTGATCTCATGGGATTTCGGAGACCACTGATATCCAACAATTTTGATCCCATCAAAATCAGGAATGTAGTTACTGTTCCACTCATCCAATTGATCGTTCAAAACAGGATATAATTTTTCCTCCGGTGGATTCCATGGCTTCAGCAAGTAGTAGTCCAGCTGGACTTCATTGATCGCTTTAATGGCCGCTTCTGTATCTGAATATGCGGTTAAAAGGATACGCTTTGCTTCCGGATAAAACTCCTTTGCCTTCTCCAAAAACTCTACTCCCAGCATTTCAGGCATCCGTTGATCAGAAAGAAATAGCGCGACGGTCTCCCCTTTGGTTTTCAATTCCTTCAGGTATTCCAATCCTTCTACGGCAGATTGGGTAGACATAATTCGATATTCCTTTCTATAAGCCGATTTCACGTCCCTAGCCACTGACTTCAGTACGGAAGGATCATCATCTACGAGAAATATGATAGGTTTTTTCATGTTTTATGCTTTCGATTTTACAGGAATACAGACCTTAAATGTAGTATTACCAGGCTCAGACGCTACATCTACAGTTCCATTATGATTGACTCTGATAATTTGTTGAACGTTTTCCAAACCCAGACCTGTTCCCTTTCCAATAGGTTTTGTGGTAAAGAATGGATCAAAAATCTTGTCCATTACTTCCTCAGGAATCCCTGCACCCGTATCATTGATTATAACTTTAATGAAATCTCCATCCTGACTGGTTGTAATCGTTAATTTCTTCTCATTCTCACCATCCATCGCATCAATGGCATTGTCGAGGAGATTGGTCCAAACCTGATTGACTGAGCTAGGTAAAATCTCAGGTTGAGAAATGTTCTCATCATAGTTCTTGACGATCTGAACATTCGAGCCTTTCAATTTATGGTTCAGCATCGTGATGGTGTTGTTGATCCCATCGTGGATATCAGTGGCTACTTTTTCGGGGGCCTGATCCATATGTGTGTAACTCTTAATCGACAACACTAAATCACTAATGCGCTGGGAAGCGTCTTCTATTTCATTTACTAATCTTTCAGTAGTCAAAACCTGATTGATCCAACCAAACACCGCCTGTTGATCCTCTTCATCCGTATCTTCAGCAATAGCATCCAGCTGCTCTACGCCAATTCCAAAATCCACAAAATTCTCAGCAAGTTCATCGCTATCCTCTACCCCTCTTTCGTCCAGCCAATCCAAAATTTCATCTTCTAAATCACCCTTCTCCATCATAGAAAGTTCTTGAATTCCTTTGCTCACACTATCGAAAAGGATGGCATTGACTCTATCAACCTTATGTTCATCCATCTCAATTCTTATGACTGCCTTGAACTTGTCCGGCACATATTTTAAATGTTTCGCGAGCTCTTTCGAGCTCCGCACCACGGCGGCTGAAGGGTTGTTTAATTCATGTGCTAAGCCGGCAGAAAGCTTACCCAAAGACATCAGCTTATCGTCCTGCTGTTCCCTCTAGGTGAAGTTTCGAATACG
This sequence comes from Ekhidna sp., assembly GCA_013214445.1. GTDB lineage: Bacteria > Bacteroidota > Bacteroidia > Cytophagales > Cyclobacteriaceae > Ekhidna. The sequence goes on from JABSPG010000238.1 coordinate 4,396, forward strand.
TGAGCTCATGTTGTGTACCAGCGCAGTGGTGAGCTCATGGCACTCTCGAATCATCTCATGGAAGTGACGCTCATGCAAAACCATCACAGATGAGTCTTGAAGTGCAGTAGCATATCCCTTAGCCTTATCAGCCCTTGAATACGGAAGCATGCCCGAGATGGTGGGACCATCAAATGTACCTGCAGTTTGCAGCTGATTATTTCTTTGGATCTTAAGTACAAAAGAGCCATCCATAATAACCAAAAGCCGATCAATTGGATCACCGGGGGCAAACAAATGGAGTTTCCTTGAAGTCTGGCACTTGCTTCAAGAGCTGGAGTATATCTATTGATTCCATGATGCGATCGGTTAAGTAAGAGACAATTTAAAAAGAATGACCAAAGTTCCCTTATTGATCATCGCATTTGGTTGGAGCTTTTCGGAGCAAGATAATAGACCTTGAAATGTAGAAGTAATCGATCGCATCATGGTTGCTGAAGCAAGATTTTACTGACTTACAAAAGCAAAACCATCTTTTCAGCCAGTGATTTTTTCTATGACGCTATTTTAGAACAGGACACAATAGGCATAAAAAAAGGCCTTTCAATTGTATTGAAAGACCTTTTAAAGCAGTCCGTAGGGAACTATTCAAACATTTAAAAATCAATGAGTTATGATTTTTCTGTCGACATATTGTAAAACAAAAAAATACGACAAGCACTTAGCGATTTACTATGAATACCGTTCCATTACCATCACATGTATGCTCAATTATTCATTTTTTCTGGTAAACCAATTTCCAATGTGGAAATAAGAACAATGAGTGGAACTGTCTGGAAATGGAGCACTTCTCCCGATGGCCAACCGGTTGTAAGGAGGATCTTTCGTTTGCAATGAATCGAAATGCAGCGGGTATCGTATTTTCTAGTGGTATGCCTAATGATAAGGAATCAAGCTTGAATCATACAGGCTTCCGACTAGTGAAGGATGTAAAGTGAAGACTAGGAGCTTCAGATTAACAGATCGTATATGCTAGCCAATGGCACAAATGCTCAGTCTTTCACAATCGAAAACTTATAAATTGTTTTGCTTTCATATTTTTCCTCAGGACGAAGCACAACGGAAGGGAAAGTAGCAACATTGGGGCTATTTGGGAAATGCTGCGTCTCCAGGCAAATGCCCCCTCTTCTCAGATAGGGTTTCCCTGACTTTCCAATCTCTGATCCATCTAAGTAGTTGCCAGTATACAGCTGCATTCCTGGCTCAGCGGTCAAGACTTTCATGCTTCTTCCAGAATCTGGTTCGTAAAGCTCAGCTACTTCTCGTAAGCTGCCAGGTTCTCCATTGAGCACGTAATTGTGATCATATCCATTTCCAATCTTCAACTGCTCATCGGCTGCATCTATTCGTTCTCCCAACTTTCGCAGCTGTTGGAAATCCAGTGGAGTACCTTCCAGCGGGAAGATCTCACCAGTTGGTATTGAGCCTTCACTTAGAGGAGTGAAGGCAGCAGCATTGATCTGCAATAAATGATCAAGGATATCGCCTTCACCCTCGCCCTTCAGATTGAAAAATGAGTGATGCGTAAGGTTTAGTACTGTTGCTCTATCTGTCGCAGCGAAGTAATCTATAGAGAGCTCATTTTCCTCCGTCAGCTCGTAGGTGAGTCGGGTTGTTAAATTTCCCGGATAGCCTTCCTCCATGTGTTTAGAAAGGTAGCTAAGTACAATTTTTGTACTGGAAACTTCCTCCACTTTCCACACCACAGACTCAAAACCCACTTCGCCTCCATGCAGGTGGTTCTCTCCATTATTGACAGCTAATTTGTATTCTACTCCATCCAGCGTAAACCTACCTTTGGCGATCCTATTGGCATATCTACCGCAGGTAGCCCCGTAGTAATTTTTTTCTTTCTCATATTCAGCAATGGAGCCGTAACCCAATACTACATCAGACATATTGTCCGCACGATCCGGCACCCAAAGGCTAACAAGTCTGGCGCCATAGTTGGTGATCTGCGCAATCAATCCATTGGAATTTCTCAAAGTGTAGAGGCTAATGTTATTCGGCCCACTGCTTGAAGTAAAGTCTTCGATCATTACTGTTTTTGC
>JABSPG010000239.1 GCA_013214445.1 Ekhidna sp.
ACCCCTCCGACTAACATGCCGCCTAAACGTGCATCTGTATGCCATGCATCCAAATCTATCGTCGGTAAATCCCCAGAACCAGTGAATAGTGCTGTCGGTGAACCTGAATTTCCCTCCAAATAAGAATTAACTGTCCAACTTGTCACATTCGCCAAATCAAACGTGCCATTATCTGCACTCGTATTGCCATCTCCATCGGTATTCGAATCAACTAAGCCTAACGTAGGATCTGATTCATCCGCACAGAAGGACTCATCATCCGTAATGCCCGTCAAATCCAAAATCGGTGGTGATTGTAAACTGTGGGTCTCTGTAAAGATTTCCTCACACCGATTTGGATCAGTAACAGTTACACTAAAGTTGAGAGTTGTACTAACTGTGTTAAACTCTATGGTATTGTTCAAACCATCACCACCTATATCCGCTACTACTGAACCTCCCACGGACCACTCAAAAGAATAATTTGAATAATCGGTCTCGAGATCATTTTCTCCCCCATCAGGATCTACCAACTGAATCTCAGCTAAAACTGAAGTGCCATCGTTGCAGAAATTCGAAACCCTGATAGTATTGCTACCATTAGCCGAAGCAAGATCAGCTGACGGCAAAGCGGTGACCCGCTGAATATCATATATTTCGGGCTCAGGATCTACAAAAATGGTAGCACTAATGGCATTATCACATCCGCTACCATCCGTGTAATTAAGGGTGACCAAAATCTCTGATTGATTTAGAAATTTCCCGTTTGTTCCGGTCACACTGTGAAAACCATTATGTCGATCAATTGTATTAAAACTTGCTTCACCATTCGTAGTAACCAAATTTCCAGTAACACCATTCTGTGGGCCTCCTACGTATTCGAAGCTGAAAGAGCCTCCGATCGTTGAGCCGTCGGATAAGAATGCCTTTAAAGCTACATCTCCATCTTCGTAACAAAACTGGTCATCCCCCGCAGCAAAAGAACCAATATCTGTACCTGACACTCTGAATGTAATTTCTGGATCAGGATTTATGGTAATAATTTTTGTAACCGAACCTACACAGAAAGTGCTAGGATCTTCATAGAAGATGATGACTTCATGTATCGTGGACTCTCCGCCAACTGCCTGAGCCCCAGTGACAGCATCGTGAAGTGCATCCAAATCCAGGACTGGAAGTGCATTGTTTTGAAGAGCTCCATCAACTTCAGGCGCTCCCCTAGGATCGGCATTGTAAGTACTGGCAAGGTATGAATTGATTTCATAATCAATGTTTGTGGCGTCTGAAGCAGGTACGCCTCCTATCCTTAGGTTAACATCTACTTCTCCACTTCCATTCGGATCATCATCTCGGCAATAATTGTCACTGACCTCCACATTAGCATCGTCTACAACTATCAATTCATCTGGGTCCGCAATGGTTAAAGTAAAAGTAGCCACCTCACTCTCACATCCATCGAAGTAGTTTCCAAAGGAATCAGTTAGCGTGTCTGTAACTTGAATCACTTCAAATGTCACTGTCTGAGGATTGAGTCCTGTCAAAAACAGGTCCCCAAATGTTGGATTCTCTCCTGTAAATAAAAGGTTTCCTGTAGATTCATTATACCATTCTACCCTCTCCGGACCAGCAGCGTAAAGATCTTCAGCTACAAACGTAAGGTCACTAAACAATTGATCAGAGCAAATAGCAAACTCATAGATATCATCTGATCCATTTGCATCAAGGTCTGCCAAGTCCTGGACGGTTGCATTCGCACTATTATCTGAAGAAATAGAGACCGCAGGCTGGATGGCATGAACAGTAATGGTTACTTCAATTGCCTCTGACTCGCATCCTGTAAACTCCCGGGAGTCAATGACATCATTATTTCTGGCTACATAGTAAGTATAGGTAGCAGGAACATCTGCATCAAAAGGAGTTCCTGCCGCAGTTCCAAGAATTGCTGCTGTCATGGGATCTCCAACGCCAAGTACATCACCTATCCTTGTTAAGCCATTGTTATCTCCGTCTCTTGCTTCGTACCACGTGTACTCGTCAGTGCCATTGATGAACGTGTGGCTAATATTCCCCAGCGCATCACCCTCACAAATATTAAATTCAGTAGTTCCTGCAACAAAATCATTTTCCGTAGGTATGCTCACTTCCTCATGACCGATTATTCTTACAATAATGGCGTCTCCTTCGCACCCTGCGAAATTAGAAGTGGCAGCATCTCTATTTATGTTTTCCGTTTTCGTAATGGTGTAGATAATCGTATCGTCCGCAAATACTGGATCTACGGCAATAGATTGCCTATCTGTATCAGCAGTAAGCTCTGTAATTTCTATATCATTAACTACTGTACTATTAGCGGATGCATCAATGAATTGCACATTAACATTATATGATTGGTCTGGTTCTAAATCTGCCAGGGATAATGGGTCAGGCGTGGTGCTTCCACCCCCATCTTCAACGCAATAGTCTAACGTATAGGTGCTTCCAGACTGAGCTGCATCAGGAAAAGGCGACACATCAATGTCGGGTACATCGGGAATCTCATACACACTTACAGTCACCAAACGGTAGTCAGATTCGCAATTAGTAGCATCGGTAGAAGTGAAATAGAACTGGATGGTCTGTTCTGCATTCAATTTGTCGCTGGAGACAGAAAGTCCTACTTGTGCAGGTGTTACAGAAGTAACATTGGTGGCTATGGTATTAAAATTTTCATCGTACCATGTAACTGTATTTGCATCATCTGTAACAAAGCTTAAAAGCTCATCGTCAACACAGTACTCAAGCAAATATTCGTCAGAATCAACACCACCTACCGAGACCGTATTCACAAAGTCCAGAGATCCCCCACCAGTCAGTGTAGCGGCATTTAGGGTAGGTGTCGGTGTGTCAGGATCTACGTCCAATTGTACGGTTATACTCTTTGCACAATTTGTTGGGCCTAGGTCTTCAGTGGTATATACAATTCGAAATCTACCCGTATCAAAAGCATCATTAGATCCATCTCTATTCGGATCAGTAGGATCAAAGTCGTTACGTAGAATTTGCCCTGATCCCAAGGCATCAGCCCCAGTAAAATCAGCTATTAGCTGAAATGACATACCGTTAAACCAATAGAGTTCATAGCCATTGGATATGTCTGCCTCACTCTCGGTAACAAAAGTACCTCTTGGGTTAAGTGGATTTGTCTGATCCACAGAGGAGACATACTGTAAATTTCTGGCTATTGTAAATGGACTATCATCTTCACAATAGGCGGAAGAAACGTTTGCAAGCTCTACTTTAGGATCACCATAAATGATGAAATAATTTTCAGCATCCACCCTCTTAACTCCTGCATTGTCTCTGATAATCCTTAAGAATCTATACGAAGCATACTCGCCATCATCCACAGAAACAACATTGGGATCAAATACGAATTCATAAGGTGTCATCGCATCTTGACTATAAACACCGTTTTCTAAGTCTTCACCATCAAGACTCGCAATCTCAATAGTACTCCAGGTATTGTTGTTGTTTTCTCTAATTCCCCTCACATCAATCCCGAGTATCACCGGGTTAATAACTCCTGCTGGAGATTGAAAACCTGTGTCGTCAATCTGTAGAGGTGTAGTACCATCCGTGTTACAATACTCATCATCAGGCGAACCCGAAAAAATAGATGTCTCGGGTTCAACCGTCAAGGTTATGGTTTGGGAGGCCGACTGGCCAGTTGTATTATTTGTAATGGTATAAGTAATCAGGTGAGATTTGGCAACCCCACCATCATCACCCGCCAGCTCAGGGTCAAATATGGCTAAAAGCGGATCTGTATCTCCTCCTACGGTGGAAAGTCCTGTACCAGAGAGTGAGACGGTATGACCCGCTGGGTTACTCATGTAAATGGTATCTCTACTATCACTCAATAGATAGGTCTTGTCTTGGAAAGTACCCTCATCGTTATTAGGGTGCACATCATTATAGATCAAAACATTAAACAGTAATTCCTCGCTTTCACAAGACCCATTATCATCGGTAATTGCGTAAGTATACAAACCTGGTGTAGTGGCATTCAATGCGGTATTATCATTGGTCGCAGCAGTAAGGTCTGGGGTGAGGTCCACTATTCCATCAAAGTACCAATTGGCAGTGCCTGCAGGATTTGCTTCTAAACTGAATGCGACCAGCTCGTTGGAATTACCAACTGCTGCACCAGCTGTTGTGGCACTATTCCCTGAATCTGCTCCTTCAATGGTCTCCGAATTTGCCACGGTCCCTGATGTCAAGTTTACCACAAGCTGGCTAAAGGTGTCATCGGAAATGACAAGCCCCTCAGCCCCGCCTGAAAAACTAACCACCTCCCCTGGGGTAAATGGACCCGTTGGAGATGCGTAACTAATGGTAACTCTAGGTAGGAACCTGGCGGTAAATGAAGTGATGGCAGTATTCGTTAAGTCAGATGCATCTTCAAGTGAAATCAACGCATCTGGAGCTGTCTGGCTGCTTAAATCACCTATCTCTGTTGTTGCAGTGAGCGACACCTCATCGCCTCCGATACTGATCAGACTATTGAAGCGTGCAGTAGATCCAACTGCACCTACAGTCAAACCATCGATGGTAATTGCGTCAAGACCATCATCTGTTCCATCGTCCACCAACTCGATACTTAAGGCTGAGGTACCTATATACTCTACCGTACCAATGGCAATATCACCAGTTCCATTGGTATTTATGACAGATGGCGCTGAGCTAGTGTTGAATTCAAAACCAGCCGGCAAACTGAGGATGACATCCCCACTGGCACTAAAGTCGGTAGTTGCAGTTTCAGTCAGGCTTATCGTAGTAAGAGCTTCCTCTTCTCCAATGCATATGTTCACAGGATCCGGTCCCGAAAATCCAACACCGCCTTGTATATCCACCACACTTGCTACAGTAGCAGAACGAATATTGAGTGGAGATGCAATATCAAAAGTTGTATATGAAACAGAATATTCCTGCAGGTCTAGGGGCGTCACAAACGAACTCCCGTCCAACGTCCAACCCCCAACGCCATCATTAGTAGCAGAGAGCGCTGAATTAGCGCCAATGCTAATCAAAACAGTAGCGTTCGGATCATCAACAGTTCCGGATAAGTCCGGTGTAGGATCGCTAGATATTCCAATAATATCCACGGTGACAAAAGGAGCTGCTCCATCTCTGGTGTTTGTGAATGTTTGAGCAGGGTTAGGGGCATTGTCGTCACTTAGGTCTTCCAACATCCCAGCACCACCAGCAACTACCTCTACATCTGGTATCGCATCGGTATCCGATGACCCACTTGGGGTTAAAGTTAATGTCACATTTGGCGATGAAATAGCCACCCCTGCAGGAGTTCCAAAACCATCAGATAAGTCAAAATCGCCTACATCTATGCCTTCATCGGTAAATCCCTCAGAGAATGTAAGTTCAATCTCATCAATCTGTCCATCAAGGTTGGTATCAGCTGTTACTGCACTCAGGATTGCAGGGCCTGCACCATCGGTAATTGCCGCCTCTAATATAGTGCCTCCATTGCTAGCATTGCTAGCGGTATCCAGAAGAGAAACACCAGGTGTGTATACAAAGTCTCCATCTACGGATGTGCTTGATCCATTAAAAAGTAGTGTAAAGCTCTCGTCAGTGTTGTCACTATTGGCAATCCCTGTTGCTGCATTCCCATCGTAGGTAAACTCCGCTGGGTCGATGGCCGAATCATCAATGTTATCCTGAGCATCCACACGAATTCGATCTACATTCCCATCAGCATCGTCATCAAGAATGGTTGCGGAGAAATTGGCAAACAAAGGAGCAGCTCCGTCCAAATTGCTTAAAGGAGTAGCACCATTGCTTACAACATCTCCTGAGGTTCTTGAATCTATCTTGTCATTCTGTGTCCCGTCAAAAGTCACTAATAAATCAGCAATACTTGTACCTGGTTGCTGATCTGCATCGAAGGTTATCACCAAAGGAGTGGTAGCAAGTTCATTGCTATAGATATTATCATAATCCTCATTGTCTTGAGTGATAGGAGATCCATTATTCGTAAGAACAAGACCATCTAACCCATCATTATCATCACCACCTCCAGGTTCATCCACATCCCAGTCGATATCAAAGAGTATAGAAACCCGATCAATGTTGCCATCTCCATCGTCATCCAGCCACTCTGCAGATACCATGGTTGGTATCTGGGGCGCAGAAAGGTCATCTTCATTGTCTGTCGGAAATTGGCTAGCTGCAGCCGTATTATTTACATCGTCAAAAATATTCCCGTCTGTATCCCATCTTGTTGTTTCACCTCCTACTGCTGAACCCGTGTAAGAAAAGAAAACCCTGACCTCTTCCTCACCTCCAACGAGATTGTTCGTGCCAAGACCTGCTTCCGCAGTTCCAGTGGAATTCACTTCATCTACAGAAGGTCCTGCCAATGCCCCGCTTTGAAAAGTGAAACTAATGTTAGCACTGCTGATTGGACCCGCATTGTTAGCTCCCCCCCATA
>JABSPG010000024.1:0-13567 GCA_013214445.1 Ekhidna sp.
TTTGCTTCAGGTATTCATCATATTTTTTCCTTTCTGACTCGACAATCTTCCTTACTTGCTTTTCACTTAAGGAAGATTCAAGAGATTCTCTTAGTTCCTCCTTTAAGTTCCGCACCAAAGAAGAATCATGCTTGATAAAAGGAAAAACCGAAAGGAAATCATCTATTTCATCAAGATATTCTACATAAGTATCATGCGAGTTTTTTGAAAAATCGAGTACTTCTTTCTCATCGCTAGTCGGTACCAGCTTTTTAAAAAGATTTGATTCTGGGTTTTCTGTTGTGATCAACCGTGAAATAATCGGAATTTTGGAGAGACTAATTGTCTCCTTCTCGATTATTTGCACCATTTTAATTAAGTTTTGAATATTGCTTTTGAAAGATTTAAGTCCATTATTAATGCTCCCCTTAACTTCATCGTCTCCTGGAAAAACACGCTTTATTATTTCAATACTTTCAATTCGATTATCTGAGATATCATTTACTATGCTGACAATATAGTTTTGTGATAAGTAATGCGGCACCATACCAGACGGATTTTCAACTATAATCTTATCTGCTTCGTATCCTGCGTAAGCTTCATTTTTATCACGTTTCGATAGTTTTCGCTCCAGAGAATCCGCCAATAAGGATTTCCCAGTTGATGAACTGCCAATGATGACATTCAAGCCCATTGAAAGGTTTACATCGATACTAATATTATCTTTTTCATGCTTAACACTTCTAATATATTCTGTCCAAATTTTGGGTGCTTCGTTAGCATAAAAAAGTCTTGATTTTTCCGAAAGAGACAGGCGTAATCCATTAAAAGTCGGTTCGGCCAACATCCATGTCGGTTTAAATGGATTTTCGTCTTTGCCTTTGGGGTATATTTTCGGATTATAATTGTCACTGCAGGTCACAAGATTCACAAACTCATTGATTCCAAGCCTTTTGAAGTATTCTTGAGTTTTTTCTAACTTGATGTCGCCACGAGCTGTAAATCCGTCAAATTGATTGTAGTAGATACTTTTTTCTAAGGTAGTATCGAACTTAGTTCCTTCAGGGATAGACTTATCAAAAGTAGCGTGTGATTGACCTCCATGTGGAAGAAGCATTACGTCGTAGTGGTCGAATTTATTGATTACCTTTTGAATGTTAGGAATACCGGGGTCTCGCTTCTCCACTACCTTATTTGGATAAAGCTCATCCAGTATCCTATTTATATCATCTATCACATCACTATTAATTTCTTTAAGGTCAAAAAAGATGTGACAGTGATATGCCGGACATTCTTCGTAGTTTTTGATGTGTAGTTCGACTCCTAAAATGATGTTGATTCCAAGTTCAACAGCTTTTAAGTATGCGGACTTATTCACCATATTATGATCTGTGAGTGATATTAGAAAATCCGAGTCTTTTGAAACTTCCTTAATATTTTGGGTTAACGAATCAAAATCGTAGTTTTCGTTAGGTTGATTTGGATTAGGTGAGGTATGGATATGGATATCCAAATAGACAGGTTTCATACTAGCTTGATGGTTTAAGTGTAAATTAGTATATAATGGTTTACTTACCAATAATCGATCAATAAAAAACTTGCAATTAACTAAATAGCACAGTGTTAAATGATTTTCCTTGATTTTTTGTCCGAGAATATCTAATACTCGGACAGTTATATTAGGAAAGGAATGACATGCACAAGAACACTATGTCTTTGCACGATAGAGATGGGAGGCGTAAGTATCTGAATCAGAAAGAACGCCTTGACTTTCTCGAAAAGACCAAAATTCAAGTAACACCCGTTAAGCTGTTTTGCCAGCTACTTTACTACACTGGCGCTCGCATCTCAGAAATCTATAATCTCTCACCCGATAGGATAGACTTATCTAACAGGACAATCATTATTGAAAGCCTTAAAAAACGTAAGCGAGGGATCTTTCGTGAGATACCTCTACCAGATGAGCTGTTACACGAACTAGAAGTCTACTGTAAAGATCAAGGATTACAAAAAGATGACTCGCTGTGGCCATTTTCCTTACGCACCGCATCGAGATATGTCAAGCAAGTAATGAGGGATGCAGACATAAAAGGTGTGAGAAGTTGTGCCAAAGGACTCAGGCATGGTTTTGCCGTCCATGCCGTGTCCAAAGCACCCTTGACCCTCGTAAAGAAATGGCTGGGTCATGCAACCCTAAAGACTACCGAAATCTATTTAGACATGGTTGGGGTAGAAGAAAGGCGTATGGCGGAATATACATGGTAGAACAAAGTGTAACCTACAAACAACTCCATGTACTCGAAGGTCACCTTATCGAGATCAATGGATTGATCCGAGCACTGCAAAAAGTGCTTCCCGATGGAGACGCTCATGTATGTATCGCCAACGCATTAGAAGACGGATCGGAACACTTTCAAGAGCAATTCTATTTGCATTGGGACAGTATAACCCGATGAAATAAAGATCATCTTATTACTCCTCACAGCCTCTTTTCAGTTCAGGTACCGATAGCATACATACTCCTGTAACCTATTTATGCATCATTACAATTTATTAATGATCTGCGCTTTATTCTGAATAGATCAAAACAAGTCCATTGTCTTGTTTTTCATTCAATAACCTGAAAGGAGCAATCCAATGAGTGACACTAAAGATGAACCCATTTTGATTGATTATTTAATCAAAGATCAAATGTTGAAGCGCTTGCAAGCAGAAAGGGAAATGTTCAGGCGACATGCTAACAAACCTTCACTTAGTCGGCACGAACGCAACCAATGCAATACGCTAAGTGCCTATGCCGATAGCATCTTGGAAGACCTGGAGTTTGATGATTACATTGATACCATGCAGTTAGTCGATCAAGCCAGGGCTACCAGAGATCAAACCATTCATTGATTTAGGTCCCATATTAACAAACGCAAAGGGCGGATCACTGCCCTTTGCCTGCCTACGATGGTATGCGGCTCATTTTTTCCTTGACTTTTGCCCGTGATTATGGTAAAGTGCGTCCATTCAAATCCTGAGAAAGCCCGTACCAAACTGTGACCGTGAATCGGTGCAGTTGATACGCCTTGCACAGGCCCATCTACAAACCTCAGACAACCGAAAAGGAGCATTGCCCATGCACCCAAGCCTACACTATGGTGAAGTTGTACACCTCATTTCTGATCGGATCTACCAATATGGCCATCTGATGCAATTAGATCGAACCCTGAACTTAAGCGAAGATGCAGACACAACGCTTTTTTCACTCATTGGACGATCCGCCCATATTTTTGCGACGATCCAGGACCTATTTGATGACGAACCCATGCATTGGACCAAAGCAGCAGAGACCTATGCGGATCACCTCATCGATAGCTTGCTTGCCGGGGATCAGCCTAAAACCCTCGACTTTCTGCACCTCACCACCCAAAGCCTACAAGCCGTAAGCTAAAGGCACTCTGACATTTTTCTCGTTTCCAACCCCAACCACGAAAGGCCTTGAACATGACCGATCAAGCAACGCAAAGCCCCACTCAATCAACAAAAAAAATAACCCCAAAACCTACGTCAAGAAACAAAACAAAACACCCCAACCCCAAGACTCCAGCGCAAGCATCAGCGTCCGAAGAAGATGAAAAACTCTTTGCGGATACCAACATCACGATGAAGTCAGGTCACCTCACCAAAGACGCAGAGATTGTAGGAGATGGCAATTACGTCAAGATACGTTTTGCCAGCAACAAGCAATACCGAGTAGGCGGCGAAGAAACGATCAAGACCAGCACCAACTACTTTGATGCCATGATCTCTCACCACCTCAAAGAAGCCTTTGACCTAGCCAAAGACTTTAAAAAAGGCGATTGGATATATATCAAAGGCGAGGACAGCACGAAGTCTTTTGATACTCCCGAGGGCTACAAGAAAACGGCCAACACCATCTTTGCTTATCATGTGGTTCTGAAGAAGGCCAGCCAGCCTAAGGAGGCGGCACAAGAACATGAAGCATCCGATTTGAAGACACCACAAGTCGCTTAGGTGTTCTCTCTGAAGGAATAGCCTTAGGAACACGTACCCTAATCACTCAGAAAGTCCGACGGTAAGTATCCCCAAGAGACGGGCTTTCTACCCGCCGTATTCGTCTCATTTATTCCATCCATTTTATCCAACGATGACTTTTTAGGAAAGCCTTCTTATGACCCTTACCCATGATTTTGAAGAAGTAAAACTTGTGTATCACAACAAAGTCAGAGCAAAAGACCGACCCAAGATCCGGTGTCCACGTGATGCTGCTGATATCTTGTATCAACATTGGGACAAAGGCCAACTTAATCTGGCGGAAGCCAGTAAACTTTTACTTCTTGATAACCAGATGCGATTGATGTCCATTGCGAACCTTTCTTTTGGTGGCATGACCCAAACCTTGGTTGATCCCCGAATGGTATTCAGCTTGGCTTTGGTACGGAAGTCACACCGACTGATTTTGGGGCACAATCATCCAAGTGGAACACTTAGTCCCAGTCGCCTGGACATACAATTAACAAAGAACCTCCAAAAACTAGGAAAGATGCTACATGTCGATCTAGAAGATCACCTGATCATCACCGAAGAAGGCTATTACAGCATCATCAGTGAATGTGGGGGTACGTATACCCATGGGCCCTAAATCCAGCGTTCCAATCCACTATGATTTTAGAGATTTCAAGCGACACATTGATCTTACACACTATGCCACTTCATTGGGCTATAAAGTTGATTCCAGGAAAAGTACCACGCATGCGATTGTGATGTCTCTGGATAAAGCAGATAAAATCATCATATCCAAAAAAGATGGAATATGGGTGTACTTCTCTGTTTATGAAGATGGTGATCATGGAACAATCATCGACTTCATCAAAAACCGTACGGACAAGTCAGTCTACACGATTGGTCAAGAGCTTCAATCGTGGCTTGCTCCAGAAAAAATCCTACCAGACCTTTCCGTATCGAAAAGCCATGAAAGTGTTTATGACCCGGAAAGACTTCATCACCTGTTCAACCAATGCACTGAGGTTAACCATTATTCTTACCTATCCATGCGGGGACTGACACCATCACTTTTGCAATCCCCACGCTTTTCAGGCCGGGTATTGCAAGACCATTTTCGCAACGTAGTGTTTCCCCATTTCAAAGAAGGACGTGTCTGCGGCTTAGAGCTAAAAAATGAACACCTTCACCTCTTCATTAGAGGGAGTGAAAAGACCTTCTGGCGATCTAATTACTTCAAAGACGATACCACCTTGCTCATCGCTGAAAGTCCCATCGATGCGATGAGCTACCAAGCCCTACACAACCTCACACAAAGCTTTTACCTTGCCACCTGTGGTGGATTCTCCAGGAAACAGCAAGTATGGCTACAAAGACTGATCAAACAACTTCCAAACATTTCCGCCACGATCATCATCACCGATCAGGATCACGGAGGGGATCGGATCGCACATCAGGTAGCCAGAGCCTTTAAGGATATGAGCAATCCTTACAAAGGAACGATCAAGCGACACAGTCCTGAACAGCGGGGGGATGATTGGAATGATGTCCTCAAACAACAGGTGTGTTCCCTTACAAGTAAGTGAACGCATATGTATTCACTTGCATCCATGCTGATGCAAGCAACCCCAAAACCAGCTTACTTCAACAGCAGGAACGCCGCTGGCTGTTTGTCAAATCCTTCCGCCATAAGCCCATGTACCGCAAGCATAGCTTGCAAACAAAGGCTAATGGTCTCCCGAGAAGTGATTGGACAAATTCCTGGCTGTTAAACGAGCTGTCACAACCGACAAAGCGGTTTTTTAGTGACGCTCGCCGCTGGGCAAGGGTTCATGCAACAGGGAGAAGTCCCTTTTTTCAATGTCAATAACAAGAAAGGAAAATGTTATGACCACTACAACAGAAACTAAAAACCGTCCAACCAAAAGACTTGTGCAGGAAAAAGCTTTTTACAAAACAGATGCTTCAGGCCGTCAAGTCCGTGAAGTGGAAAATGTAGAAATCACCAGAGGGTGGGATCAGGTAGGTCGAGATAGTGGCAACCCATATATTTCTTGGGCGAACACCACCGTCCCAATCTTTCCGGATGTAGATGGAAAGATCACCCTTCGCACCTTCGACATTAACTATGAAGATGTGGCCTAAGCTAGCCATGCATGAAACAAGTGAGGGATGGCATACCATCCCTCGCAGCTTCAGAAAGGACGATGTTCACATGTCCACGGATATACATCAAGAAGTCACCCTTAAGATCATTGACCTATTGGAAAAAGTAGACCTAAAAGACTATCAACCACCTTTTGCCTCTCTGGCAAATGCGGGGCTACCTCTAAATCCGATTACAGATCACCAGTACCAGGGCATCAACATCTTAAGCCTTTGGTGTGCACAAAAAGAAAAGCAGTTCCCATCCAATGAATGGGCAACATTTAAGCAATGGAAAGACAATGGAGCGAATGTAAAGAAAGGTGAAAAAGGCCATCGCATCATCTTTTATAAGACACTGCTAAAAGAAGAAGAGAATAGCAAAGGTGAGAGCGAAGCAGTTAAAATCCCTATGCTCAAGCTTTATAGTGTTTTCAATGCCTCACAAGTGNATAATTACGAAGTCAAGAACCTACCANCGCCGATTGAAGATAAGGTCAGNCCGATAAACCTAATTGAACAGTTTTGTGACCATACGGGTGCAGACATCAGACATGATAAGCCCGAAGCTTACTATTTCCCTTTAGAAGATTACATCAACATGCCTGAAACGCAGTATTTTCTTGAAACGGAAGACAGAAGCGCAACTGAAAACTATTATTCCACATTACTACATGAGCTTGTTCATTGGACGGGATCGGGAAAACGCCTAAATCGTGAAGGAGTGGTTAACCGATCTAAAAAAGAGCATATCGCTAACGAAGAACTCATAGCAGAATTAGGCTCCGCCTTTTTATCCGCTCAGCTTGGCATAGAGCAAAGGCAACCTAGAAATCATGCGCGCTACATCAAAAGTTGGCTATCTGCCTTACGAGAAGACAAAACGCTAATTTTCAAAGCGGCTGCACAGGCAAGCAAGTCTGCAGCATTCCTTAACGAATTACAGTAGTCGACTAATCCACTGATCCGTTTAGCTGGCATCAAGAATCTATCCTTCTAATCGACTGATGGGATTGTTACTGCCAAGGCTATTTGCTGTCGTGTAGTAGCTGATTAAGCTTTTCTAGGGTAATCCTATTTTCTTTGTTTTTTACTCAACCGATCACTAAAATTCGGTACTCCTTATTGCTCAGGTTAATCAAGGCTTCTATTCCTTTGGAAGAACAACCACAACTGCACGACGTTTTTTCACTGGATCATTACAGGCATTCCTTAAGCACCATCCAGCAAGACAGTAAGTTTTTGTTTGGCTACAATAGTCTAGAGATGTGGCATCGTTTTTCTCCTTTTTGTTTGATTGCATGCAAGCCGGATAAAGTCAATTTGTAGATTTTTTATAAAGGGCTTGATTCTCTTCTCAGATAAGTAAAGGGCTAGAAGCATTAGAGAGGTGATTAACCGAAGGAGTGTTTTTGCTATCAGACATCACGTCAGGGGAATATTGGTATACTATTAGATGTAATGCCTTCAATGAGTTAGGTGAAGTTGATTTTAAAAAATGAAAGTAGCCGAGAAGGGAGCAAAAGAACTATGAAGGACTTTAATGTACTATCAGGTACCAAGCCGATAGCAGCCGATTTTATTTCTCGCAATCATGATGTGGAGTCAGCTTTCCATCAGCTTAAATTATGGGGCTGGGATGAGATGTATCCAACTCGAAAACTCACCAAAACAATGGTTATAAAATGGGCAAAGGATCATAAATATGGATGGCGTTTGCATAAAGTCATGCGAAAGCTGGTGATCTCCGAGCATAACCTTTTGAAGATTCTCAAAGGCTACTAAAAAGCATCATATTCCTCAAATTCATCACCCAACTAAACAAGGAGATTGTTATGACCTCACATAGAGGATTAATGTCTGTTCTAGCACATTCTGACCCAGCTCGGGTAGTGGCTGCATTGCTGATTGAGTTAGACGGTTTCTTAGATGAAAAAACGGTTGAGCAAATCACTGGACTCTCCCGAACCGAAAGATATCGCATGAGGTTAGAAGGTACATTTCCTGAAATGCAGACGATAAAAGGCAAAATCAAGGGGTGGCGTGTGAGCGATATTCAGACTTGGCTAGATGAGCGTAATTAGTTTCTTCTTAAAAGATTGGCTTGCCTAACGAGTTCTCTCATCTCATCAAGAGTCGGGACATCTTCAACATTTTCACATTCCAATATTCTCTCCAATACAAATTCAAGAATATCGATGGCAATTCTTTTTTCATAATCATATGCATACTGATCGTAAATACTTGTCACTGAACTATCAGTATGATTAAGCAGCAGTGAAGCCCATGATTGCGGACATCCGACGGAAGTGATAATCGTTGCAGCAGTTCTTCTGAGATCGTGAGGTGTAAAGTGTTCAATACTGATTTTGGACCTCTGTTTAGCTACACTTTGAGACAAAGTGTCCTTGCCCATTAAATCCCCATTTCTAAGTGAAAAAAGATGGTCGACACCTGGCTTTAGAAGTCTCAATGTTTCAATGATTTCTATTGCATACCTATTGAGTGGGACACGCCATTCCCTTCCGTTTTTGGGTTCTGGAACTGTCCATATTTTATCTTTTGAATTGTATTCCTGGATCTTCATAAGTCTGATGTCTTTACCTCGTTGCACTGTGACGAGAATAAATTTTAAAGCCAGTTGAATAGGGATTTGTATAGGGGTTCGAGGCAGCGAATACCATAAGGTATGGATTTCAGAGAATGTTAATGCACGAGTTCTACTTCGTGTTTTGGCTGGTCGTTCCAACGCAGAAATGGGGTTGAACTTTAGATACTTGGGCGTAAGAACTGCGCACATCCTATGCATGTAGGAATACACATGATTTGCCATTTGTGCTGAGCCTCGTTTAATAACACTCATTAAAACGTCTTCGAAATCGCATGATTCCATGTCCTGAATTATGGTGTCTCCAAATCTACTTTGTAAATCAAGACGTAAAGCACGTACTTGCTCCTGTATGCTAACTACGCCTTTTGTAATCCCGTACTCTTCATACAAATTGATTGCTTCCTTGACTGTAATTCTTCGAGATTTATTGACTCTTTCTTTTTCGACAGGGTTGAACCCGAATTCAATTTTTTCTTGAGCCTCATTGTACTTTTTTAGTGCTTCTCTAAGACTGATTTTAGGATATTGACCAATAGTGAGTCTAAATTTTTTATTGGCGAAGGAATAGACATAGACGAAACTTTTAGTGCCTTTTGGAGTCACACGAATGCCAAATCCGGGACGATCTATAAACCAATAGTCTGTTCTTTTCTGCTTTGGCTTTAAAGCCTTAATGCTAAGCTCTTTGCAAGCGATATATCTTGGGGTACTGCTATGGTGCTTCGGGGTACTGTTTGGGGTACTTTTTTTGTTACTATCGTGTGAAACCATATGAAACCTCCTGATATATAAAATCTAATGTCACAAACAAGTGTAGAGGGATTTTGAAGTTCCGTCAAGTTCCAGAAAGTTGCTAATCGTTTTTCTTTTAATCAGTAGGTCCAGGGTTCGAATCCCTGTGTGATCACCATTTATTTCATTTTATTTCAGAGGTTTATGATCCGGGGTACTGCCACGGCGACAGAATTTTTTCTGTGGGGTACTGATTGGGGTTCTGCTAGTAAGAAACTCTTTGGAACTGATTGAAACTTATTAATTCTTGTAATAATAAATCATTAAATCGGCGGTCTGCATCCTCAGTGTCACACCATTAAGTACAAAAAATGAAAAATCTGGTATAATTTTCAGGACTTTTCAGTATTGATGAAATATGCAGAATAGCTCGACATATTTTTGGAATTTGAAAAAAATGTTCTACATATCTGCCAAATCAATCATCTCAAATACTGAAATATGGTAAACATCATTGTTTTAATTTAGTATTAAGTAATGACTCAGGAGCAAGAAGAACAAGTAAGAAGATATCCTATAGGGGGGGTATTAGCTATTAAGTGGCTAAAAGACACTCGCGGGTGGAGCTTAAAGCAGTCCAAAGACTACTATAATAATTATTTAAAGAAAAACGGGAGTATGACCTATGACTTCGTTTTTAAGGATCGTCCAATTCCAGATGAGATTTTAAAAAATATTTTTCCTTACAACCTTGACGTTTCAATTGAACTGGATGAGTGATATGGGCGTAGGATTGATATCAGTGGATTTTATGGCATTCAAAGCATTAATGTAAACCATATATTTCGTCACAAGAATTTCGAAGGATCCAAAACGTAGTACTATTTAAGCACAGTTTATACTGCAGGCTTCCCTACAAGTCTCCCTTTTAATCTTCTGTCATCTGCCTTAGCCAGTTTAATTATAGAATCAGGGAAATGTGTTAATTCAACTTCAGTCAAAGAATTTGGATTATTAACCTTGTAGACTTTCTCACCTTCTCGAACGGATTTAGAAGGTATGCATATTCCTTCAATGTCAACGCCACATACAAATGGCGAAGCTAATGTGATAGATTGATACCAGCTTTTGCATCTGTGAGGTCCCCTCGCACTTATGCGACCTCCTAAAACTTGATATTGATAGACATGACAAAACTCATGAGCCAAAGTAGCCAACATTTCAGGGATGCTTCTAGCTCTTATTCCGTCTGAGCCGTGATAACAATAATGTCTTGCTAACTCGATTGTATGGGATTTATCAGAATACCATCCAGCAAAACGATTGTAGGGAGACATAGCTGTGGTTAGTATAATTGGAATCTCAGGAGATATTTTGTTTTTGAAGGACTTTTCACAAAGTTCAATTGCGAAATCATACAAAATATCTCCAATCTTTCCACCATAAAGCAGGTTAAGTGCATTTTTATATTGTAGTATCATCTGTTAATGCTACTACGAAGGAGCTAAATTTATGTTTCCCGATGTTTTTGGGTATTGTTTGCTAAAAAAATGCAAAGTCAACGAATGAGCTTTTTAAAAGCTTGAACTATTGAATAACAAAGCCTAGAATTAGTTGAGTTCTTTTCAAACTGAGATATTAAAAAGCGTCTTACTCTAAACCCAATTCTTGTCGTTTTTTTATGAGATTATGAACTGTAACATTAGACCATTCTTTTCCACGCTTAGTGGTTACACCCAATTCATTAAATCTTTCTGCAATTTTTCTAGTACTGATGTTTCCTTCATTTCGCACTCTATTTAAATGAATGCCCATTTCTTTATAATATCCTAGGATATCCTTATTCTCTTTTGACTTACGTAACTTTTCATTAATTCCTTTTTCTTCCAACCCAAGTTTCTGTCTTCTTTTTATCAAAGACTGAACCGACGCAAGAGACCATACACCACCTAATGCTGATTTAATGTTTTTTTCATTAAAATATTTGGCTATCTGTCTTAAAGAGTGAAATCCCGCCTGCCTAGCATTTTCTAGATAACTACCCATTTCAACTGCGAAATGGTCTGCATCCGCTTTCTTGAAATCGTAAACTTTTCGAGTTGGCTCTTCTTTTTTTTCAGAAAAAAGTATCTCTCTTTGCTCTTCCAGTATATTTTCAATTTGTTGTTCGTATGAACTAAAGAAGGTTAGCAAACCTGCTTGCTTGAGTATTTCCTCTTCGCCCTTTGAGAATTGAAATTTGTTTCCATTTATTTTACTCCACTTAAATCTTTCGGTTTTAATCACCTCATCAATAATCTCTAGAGCTATATCTCTTAAGTCTTCTTGATCAGCCAATTGCCATCCCCTTACTAGGTAAAATTGTTCTCTGGTTTCCTCTACTATCTCTACTGCTCGGGAAACTCCCTCATACTTATAAGCACTTTCAATCCATTTTTCATTAATTTTTTTTGCCTGAGTAAGTGCCTTTTCTGCTGCAAGTATAGAATGGTCTTCCTCTCTCTTCAGGAGTTGAAGAAACTCAAAAAGAATTTTGGGTGCTTCGGAGCTATTTTCTTTAACAAGAGAGAATCTCTTCGTGTGAAAAACTGCATTCTTTTGGTATTGATAAATAGCATACTCAGACTTCTTAGAATAGGGATTCTCTAACGATGTGCTTGTGTCAACCCTCCCGGTGCCAATCTTTATTACATCCCCCGTATGAGGTTCATCAATGAATTTCAAATCGGTTTCAGTGTCTTTTTCCAATGTTCACTTTATTGATTAACTAAACCACAATTTAACGGATTATTCCAATTAGTATGGTATTATCTTTTTTTGAAACTTTTGTGTAATGCATATCGTTAATGTTAACGAATAGTTATATTACTAAAGTATATATGATGTATGTAGTTTAAAAAAGCGATAAAATGTATAAAGCGGTATCACATACTATAAATAAATCTGAGAAATCTATGAGTCAGTACTTCAAAGGTTGGAAAAAGGCAACCAAAAGAGCGAAAAGAACAGGAGTACCTAAAGAAGTCCCCAGTGCTCAAGCTCAACAAGAGCGGCAAAGAGATGACTTGGTTACAGAAGCGAGCTTCGCCTCTGATATTCTTCAGAAAGAACTCAATAAAGAGGCAGCGAAGCGAAAGATCACAAACCTCAATGCAAAGAAAAACGACATCATTGAAGAGGCAGGTAAGATCTTATCAGATGATGAATTCCATATGCAGCAAGATCTAAAAAGATCGTTGGCTATCAAGCAATCTCTGCAGAAAGTCAGAAAGAAGATCGTGGAAAGCATTATTAAAAATCAAGCAAAATAAAAATCAAAGATGATGAAAAATAAGAGTGATTTATTTGAAGTCTTAGTCAAGCCAGATCGGGTAGTACATTTTGTGGCAATTCTTTTTGTTATTGGCCTCAACTTAGGTATCGAGTTCAACTTAGCAGAACCACTTTATCGAGATGTACTTGAACTGCCTTGGTATATTCCAGAAATTCTCTCGGTGGGTATGGCGGCTTTGTTCGGAATTGTTGCTGAAGTTTCGGGAAAGGTTTTGGCAAGAGATCAAATCCTATCCTTTTTTATGAGTTTAGTTGTTTTTTCAATACTGCTTATTCCCATTTATATGGGGCAGACAGCAGCAGGTCAGATTCCTGTTATTGATTTATCGGAAATCCTTAGCGAAGAAGGACAAGATTTGGGAGGGTTTTCTTTCGATGAGGGAAATGTTGATTCCTCAGAAACACATTCGTTTGACCGACATGAAATCGTCCTTGCACTAACATTTGCCTTGTTCTGCTGTGCTACGTTTTTCTCATATCTGTATGAAAGACCTCGCTTTCTTGCAAGAAGGCAAACTCAAGAGCTAGACTTAGCGCAACATTTGGCTGAGAGAGATGCCGAAATAATATCACAACAAAATGAGCTTAATCGCTTGGAGAATGCTTCTAAGCTGGTTGCAGAGGCGGAGCTTCAAAAAGCTATTGAAGCTGAGGAAGAAGTCGTCCACGCTTCTAAGCGTGAGATGCGCATATTGGAAAGAAGGTGGGAATATGCGAGGAGAATGCGTGGTCTTATGTATGAGCATGTGCTTTCGATTA
>JABSPG010000024.1:13577-17385 GCA_013214445.1 Ekhidna sp.
TTATATATAAAAGAAAATTTTGGTTTCATTCAATTTTAAAATTTTGGAAATGATGAAAGTTGTTAAATATTTTTTAAGAGACAGCCTTGGGAGAAGAGCTGTTATTGCTTTGACATTGGTAGCTATAGCTACCAATATGGTGTTAGCTCAACTTGTGGCAGTTGGTTTTTGGAGGGACATCTCAATTAGCGTCCCTTTCGAAGAGCCTTTTGAGGGGAAGAAAGCTTTTAAAAAGGTTTTGAGTTTGGTGGACTTTCAGAACAATCAGACAATTGGGGTTGAGTTATATACTTCTGTCATTGGTTCATATGGTATTCCAATTGTTAATAAAGCATCCCTTCCTGAGTCCGATCGCTTCACACCTAGAAGTAGACGCAATGCAGACCTGACGCGGTTTTTGAAAAAGGGGCTGCACCACTTTGATTATTTGGAACAGCAATCTGCATCTCATGGATCCACCCAGATCATGAGGAGTTTGACGACACTAACTAGCGAATTTGAAGAACAGGCAGACCATACGATCCTCATCGTACAATCAGATTTCATCAGTGCAGGTCATGTAGTCAGCTTTTTTCAGTATCAGGATCAACCATCTCAGCTTTTGGACGATGAGGTTTTTGAGAAAATCATGAGAGCGTTTGAGGTAGACTACCCGCTACCCAAATTGGACGGTGCAGAAGTTTTCCTGATTACACCAGGGCAAACGGAATTACAGCTTATGGCTGTCAGGTTTTGGGAACGTGCGTTTAAGCAGCTTGGGGCTTCGGAAGTAACTATCAGGGCTAGTTTGTAAAGTTCTAATCCAGCGTATGAGCAGAAAGACGACCGTGGGGAGTAAGGCATCCAATAGGGATTTCAAGACCAGAAAGACCATAGGAGTATCTGATTGGCATTTGTTCGATGCCGCACAACGTGCAGCCTTGTTCAAAAAACTCTTTCGGGAACCATATCAAAAAGTCTTATTTGCTTGTTTTTTCCTATGGCTTCGTTTTTCAAAAGCCATTAGTGCAATGCCTTTTTGGTGTAATACAGGTTATAAAGCGGGCATTGGGACGATGGGGATTTTTGCAAATTCTTGTGCGATAATAAACTTGATAGGTTGGAACTCTACCTATGTCCCATTTTACCTTAAACCCTTCTCCCTCTTAGTGTTGCCATTTACTCCCTTTTTTTATGAGGGGGAAGAGTTGGTTGAAATGGCTATCAGTTTTGAGAGTGAATTTCTAGCTGTTTGGACAGGACTATTTATGCTCACAAGTACCACTCACCTGATAATGATATGGTTCAAGAAAGGCAATAAAAGCCAGTCAAAAAGAGGTGAGAGCTTTCTTAGATACTTACTGCTTAAGGTATTCAAATCGGTAGATGACTACGTGATATGTGGAGTAATACAGCCAATTATCGGAGTTTCCGTTGGTGTATGGCTCATTCATCAATACGGTGATGCGATTGGAGGTACGGTTCTCTTGCTTGGATCGCTAGCAGAGATGCATCAGCAAGCAGTTGATCATGCCGCTTACGTCAAGACAAAAGGCATTCTGAACATATGAGTGCTCAGAAATACGATATCGATCATTTCATTGCTCATTCATTCCATGCATTTCGATGGTAGCAGACAGGCATGCCATATTGCTCCTAATCGGAAGTATGATTGCCGGAATCATCCTCCTAACATCGCCCGCTCCAATTCAGGTAGAAATTGAAAGCCATCAGGTTATGCTACGGTTAAATACCTTCAAAACAGCTAAGTCGGTCATTGAGTATCACAAAATCGGCCTTGAACATGAGGGCAATTACTTCAATGAAGCGCATACCGTAAGAGCCATTTGGGAGGGCGATTTAAGTAGAAGATTGGGATTAGGAGTTGTTGACCAAGATAATTTTTCAGCAATTTTTTCGAATGAGAACCCCGATGACCGCACTCAAAATCTGACCCCGGTAACCAAAACAGAACGGAGAGCAGGCTACGAACTACTTATAAGCCCCCCCAAGGATTTGAGCCTCTTGATCGCCTTTTCGGAAGAAGACGGAGAAAAGCTATTAAAAGCCAGTAAAGATGCAAATCGTGCAACCATGCTTGAATTTCAACGTTTGGCACAGCACCAAAATAACCGTGACGGTCTTCGAAAGTACGTCAATGATGTGGAAATTGCGTTTTGCACCTATAGTCATGAGGAATCCCGAGGAAACTTGATCACTCGTAAAGATGGATCTGAGGTCATTGCGGGATCTCCTTTGACACACCATCACAACCTAATCCCGAACGTGGTGTGGAGTAAGGAGCAACAGCGTTTTCGCGCCTTGGAAGTTGGCAATGTTTCTATGCCTTATTTGCAAGCATATTACCACAAAACACTCATTAATCAGGTGCAAAGCCTAGGATATTCCGTAACCAGAGAGGGTAATTTCTGGTCTATTGATGGTATCTCAAGGGAACAAGTAGAGCGTTTTTCACCACGAACCAAACAGGTTGCAGATATCGCCAAAGAAAAGGGGATTACCGACCCCAAAGAAATTGCAAAGATTGCCGCCCGGTACAGAGAGAAAAAAAGTGCAGCCGTTCCGAAAGACCAGCTTTATGAAATCTGGAGAGAGCAACTAAGCGATAAAGAATACCTGGACTTACAAAATCTTAAAAACCATCCTAAATCCACAACCAAGCATGTGACAGTAAAAGAAGCCATTGACAGAAGTCTGGAATATTGCTTGGAAAGGAATGCAACGGCGGAAAAACATAAGGTGCTCGAATATGCCATGAAGATTGGATTTCCCTCTTCTTTTACTCCAGATGAAGTAAAAAATGAACTCCAGTCTCGAAAGGATATCTATTACGCCCAAAAGGACGGAAAAGAAATCCTCACTACGCAAAAAGCCCACCTTCTGGAAGAAAAGCTACTGCAAAAAGTCGTTGCCGGAAAAGGTACTCAATGCCCCTTAAACAAAGACTTTGTGCCCAAAGAGCCCTTTATTAATAGTGACCAAAAAAGTGCCATTAAAGGAATTCTTAGCTCCAAAAGTGCCATTAACTGCCTGATCGGTAAAGCAGGATCAGGAAAAACGACGGTACTTAAATCCATAGAAAGCGGTATTCGCAAGAAAAGTAAGAATGTAGTGGCAGTTGCTCCAAGTAGTGCTGCGGTGGACGTCTTGCGCAAAGAGGGGTTCGAGAATGCTCAAACCGTAGCCTACCTACTATCGAATACCCCAAAGCAAAAACAGCAACTGCAGAACGGATGTCTGATTGTCGACGAAGCTTCATTCTTGCCCACACAAACCCTTTCTGATTTGGTAAGTCTCACGAAGCAATATCGATGCAAAACGGTGTTGGTTGGGGATCCGAAGCAGTTGAACGCACCTTCGGCAGGAGATGCGATGCGCTTACTCACCGAGAAAGCTGATATCCCCACCTTTAGTTTGAATAAGATACTCAGACAAAAAGATCGACTCCATGCCCAGAGCGTTACCAAAGCCTCGAGAGGCGATATCAGTGGGAGTTTCCGTGACTTGGAAAAGCTCAATTCCATTGTTGAAATCCCTGATAAGAATACTCGTTTCAAGCACATCGCAGATAATTTCATTGCATCCATCAAAGCCAAGCGCAGTGCCATTATTGTCAGCCCGACGAATAAGGAACGATTGGATTTAACCCAAACCGTATATGACCAGATGAAAGCACACGGGCTGGTTTCCGGTGCGGTCAAGACCTTTGAGCAGTTGAAAGCCCTCAACCTGACCAACGCTGAGCGTAAAGACCTACAGACGTATAAGCCCAATCAAGTCGTGCGGTTCATCCAAAAGCATGTTTCCG
>JABSPG010000240.1 GCA_013214445.1 Ekhidna sp.
TCGGCGTTGTTGATAATCACCGCGCCCCCGCTGCTGTTCGTTACTTCCTCAATACTACAGTTTGTCAGCGTGTAAGTTCCGGCTGTGTCAAAATCCAACACACCATCTACGGTAAGGTCCTCAAAAGAAGTTACGCTTGAACCAACAATGCTAAGGTTTTTTCTAACCGTAATGCCGTTAATGTTCGCGCCTTCGCTAACGACAGCGCTGCCAGATGCAAGATCAAAAGCCCCGCTAGCTGTTACAGAAGAGCCAAGCGAAAACTCGCCCATTCCATTAAAATTGCCGCTAAGCTCGCACGTACCCGCGTTACTTTGAGAAAAGTCCCACGGCGCGGCAGTACCCCATACGTAAGAGCCGCTAAGCACTACGCTATCAGCCGCGTTATTGCGCGTGTCCAAATAAACGCGCATTGCGGCGTTAGTAAGCCGAAAGTTTTCTTGACCGGCAGAGTTGTTGGACGGGGAAACAACCGATACCCCCCCGTCATTAAAATTAATAGGACTTGAACCGTCCCCAAAACTAAACGGAGCAGGTATGAAAAACGAAGAGCCTGATTTAGTAAGCCACGCACCTATTTTTGTTGTGTAGTCTGTCCCTTGTACTACCGTTACGGCATCGTCAAAATTACTTGAACCTTCAAAGTAAGGCAGGTTTGAACCGCCTTTCTCTGAGTCAAAAAGAAATACACGCTGGAAAAAGTTTAAATTTGAGTTGGTGCTGGCTAGTGGAAGGTATGTTGTACCGTAGCCCCATCCCGTCACATCTGAATTATCGTAGGTTCCTCCGCTATCGTCATGCCCTACGGCTGACAGATCAAGACATATCGTAACCGGACCCACCTGAGAAGACGCGAAAGGCGTATCATTACCGCCGATTCTGTACTCTCGGTAATTGGTGCCACCACTGCCAGACACAAATCTGGCAACAATACCTCTATTTCCAATAGTATCCACCTGAATACGGTTCGGGGCGTTGAACTGAACGGATGTTAAAAGGACTTTCGTTTCTGTTGATGCGTCTTTGGCCGTTGTACTATTTTGAGAGTCCAAACCAAAAAGAATACCTTCGGAACCGCCTGAGTTTTGAACCTGTGTGCCGTTAGTTGTTATCGGCAAGTTGCCGCCTGTCTTTCTGCCAAGTTGGAAGGGGTTATCAAACGATCCACGGTTTACAGACGCCTGACCAGTCATTAAATATTGCGATGAAGGTAAGTTAAAAGGCATTTAATCACCTACGAATTGTCATAGTTACGTTCAAGGGGCGCAACAAGTGATATGTTCTGACCAGTCGCTCGCGTAATGGTACCCTCTGCTGCTACATATTGGGCGGTGCTTAAACCGATAGCAACGACCGTCACGTTTGCGTCTGTCCCTGCCGTCCTACCACCTTGAGTGTTGTTGTCATAATCAAAAGTAAAACTAACAGAACTAGCTCCACCTAAAGTACCTGAAATATCAGAACCATCATTATCGTCTACAAGAATAGCACTTCCTGTTCCGAAGCCAGATGTAAAAAACATACGGTAAACTAAATCAGAATCATTTGAAGCGTTAGTATTAAAAATCAGTGAACCTGAAGCAACAAATGGGAATGTCCTCTCTGTTCCAGTAGAATCAACAAATACTAGACGGTTTACGTCTGCGTCTTGGTAGGCATCAATAAAGACACCGCCACCGCCACCATCACCATTGTTAATAAGCTTGGTTTTTAGAGTGTCGCCAACAAACTCAAGCATTTCATCTTGTAAATTACCTATATTGGCTTGTCCTGCATCAATATCGATGTCAGTGCTCTGCCTTAGTTGGTACTGAACAAACTCATATATTTGTTCCGCTGTACCGTTATTACCGTCAATAACCACACCGAAGTTATAACTAACACCGCCAATAGTTCTTGTCTGAGAGCTAGGGTAGAGCCTAATAGTCATGCCAGTATACGGGGCATTATTCTGTATATCGGAATCACTAGCAGTGATTTTTAAGTCAGTATCTTCAGAAAGAGGAAAACGGTTAGCAATGTAGTTTAGAGCAGTCAAACCAATACTTGTTGACGTAGATGATCCATATGTCTTACCCTGCGTTCGGATAAATAACGTTAGAGTGTCGTTGCGCTTATCGAAGTTACCATTTGTTGCATTACCAAAAGTTTGAATGCCTTGGTTAACCACACCTGTAAAATCAAAATCAACGGCTGCTGTGTCAGAACTAAATGCATAATATGGCTGAGAGCTAGTATCAATATTACCAAGGCTCACAATACCCATGTATTCACGCTCAATAACGTCAGCCGCTGTAATTTCACGCCAACCACAAGAACGCAACAAATTCCGCGTTGTATCGTTTGCAGGAACCCAATCTTCAATAAATTCAAATTGTTCTGGCGTAATTGAAACCATTGGAAACGGATATGGTATTAACGTAGCATCATTTTTCCATTCTTCTTTCAAGAATGAATAAAGAGCTTGGCCTGTAACACCATCATTAGACAAATTACCCGCAACAGAAAGAGCAATTGTTTTAGCGGATGTATCAATCGTTATTTCAGTCGATTGGTTTAGATCATCAGGGTCGGTAATTAAAGGCATTAAATTTAATTCCTATTGTATAACTTTTACACGTTTGACACGGTTTTGATCGTCATAATGCATTTCGCGATCAGCTAAAACGGCTTTTGTGTTTTCTTTTATAGCATCGGTGTTTTTAGAAATTTCTGTAGATAAAAGACGCGTTGCTTTTACACCTAAGTTTAATTGTTTAACAATTTCATTAACCAACTTGATTAAATCGTCTTTACTTAACGTCTCAACAACTTCTGCTAAACGTTTTGCAATATCATCATTAGATTTTGGATCTGAAATACTCGATAGACCATCAAAAACAGACCGCCCAAGACTATCCGCGACAATTAATAATGCGCTTTCTAATGCTGCTGCATTAAGTTTCCCGCCTAACTCAACAGCTTCTAAATTTTGTTTCCCGCTGTCTTTTATTGCTTGCGTTAAAGGCTCAATTTCAATATGCGTCTCAACGCTTATATCTCTAGCAGCATCACGCTTTTTTTTGATCAAACGACCTAAAGACTGACCAATTTTTTCTAAATCATCCATCAATTAACCGATCTATCAATGGACTCAAGTAATTTGACTATTTGACGATTGTTTTCTTCAACGTTTTCTTCAACTAAATTTAGTTCGCCTTGTACTGGCTGTGAACCAAGTGGAACGGTGGCCCCTTGGATCAATAGCTCATCACCGTTTGGTTTTTCAGGCATGTTTTCTTTTTGACGAACTTCATTAGGTGTTGAAACACCATTTTGAATTGCCGTTGCATAGCCTTGCATACGTGTTGCAAAGTCACCGCGTAGCATCCCATCCATTGAGAACTCAACGAATTGGCGGTTGTTGTTACGTCCGAATAATTTCAGATTTAATTCTTGCTCAACTTGCTCGACCCACCGTTTCAAAGTGTGTTTGACGAAGTGCAAATCTTGTTGCTCAGTGTTGGAAAATGTACCGTTTGTTAAATCCTGCAAGAATGTAGGAGGCAATGAAAAGATACGTGCAATTTCCTCGATACTAAACCGCTTTAGCTCAACAAGCTGCGATTTTTCAGCATCCGAACCAATAGACTCAATTGATAAGCCTTCAGGCAATACAAGCGCCTGGCGCTCTTCTTTAGCGGCCTTCTTAATCGCGTCACCTAAATCTTGTGAAGCTCTATCCATCGCCCCACCTGATTTAAAGCCACCGGTTACAACAAACGGAGGAACGCCGCCATTTTGAAAGAACTTAGATCCGAACTCAGTAGCAGCAATAGCTAACCCCAAAGCATCTTTATTCAGCGTTACCGGCCCATAGTGGTTTACTCTGTCATTCTTGAGCATCCACGGAATATCAATAATCTCTTTTGCAAGATATGTGTGAGTTTGCCCACCACCATCTTTATATTTGTATGTTTTTTCCCATCCATTTAGCTGAACGGTCACACCTGATGGATCAAGTGGAAACAGGTTCATCACCTTACCCGCCGCATTACGTTCAATGAATGTAAATGAACGACCGCCAGTAAAGACGCGCTCGAAAGAATACTTGCGCCAGTCAAACGATGACATCTCATCATTAACAACATCGTGCAAAATTGTAGCAATCCCACCCTTAACTTTCTCTTTACTGTCGCCTTTACGCTTGTAAACATGCAAAGGGAGGCCAGCCAAAGTTCCAGAAAGAAAATTAACCGCTGCGCCAAATGCAGGGACAGCCAATGCCTTATCAACAGTAACTGTAATGCCTGTAGACGATGCACCGGCACTCATGCCACTTATAATTTCTAAGAAATTGGACGCTGATTGAGGAACCGAACCCGCTGGAACTTCACCGCGCTTTTCTTTTCTAAAGAATGGTAAATTCATTAAATTGCCAATCTAAAATCTGGATCGTCATCCCAAGGTGTAGAACTTGGAGCACTTTCCTCGTATGTCGCGCCCATAGCGTGGGCCATCGCAAGCGCCACCATTCCGTCAATGCGGCCTGTCGCTTTTGCTTTGTCTAGTTTTCTGTTACCTGCTGGATCGCTGGTTATAACCGCGTTCCTCGCACACATCTCCAAGACCGGATGACCGCCGTGAACAATACGCCGTTCTAATAAATCCGCTTCCAAATCCCTGAGAGCCGGTGACATCGATTGATAACCTTGCCCAAAGGACTGAAATAATGCGTCATCGCCTTCAACCTGGTCTTCAGAAAAGCCAGCCTTTAAAAGCCATGGGCGCAAGTGCCTGAAATTCCACCGGTCAAACGCAACAGCCTGAACATTCATGACTTCACAGTCAGAATATAAGGAAGCCGCGACAAACTCATAATCGATCGTTCGCCCTGGCGTGGTTCTCAAATAGCCTTCTTTATTCCACTGGTCATACGGCTGACGGTCATTTCTAGCTTTTTCGACTAACCCATCACTTGGAAGCCAGAATGTAGGCTTAACATGCCACTTTCCATCGATAGGCGCTTCATAGACCTTCGCGGTTAAATCGTTCACTGAAGATAAATCCAGCCCACCAAACACCGGTAAACCATCAAACTCTTCAACCTTGCCGCCACAAGCTTGCCAAACGTTACGACTTACAAATGGAGCAAATACTTCAACACGCTGATTTAATATTAGATTGCGATATTCAGCTTCACGACTTGGCATCCGACGAGCATCTTCAGCCATTGCCAAGACTTCATCTGCATTCTGGAAATCACCAAATGCAGGATTAGCTTTTCTTATCGTTTCCTCTTCAAAAGGATCATCTGATTCCGGCGCTTCATAAAGACTTAGAACCACACGCGGGTCATGCCCACCCTTTGCGTCATCAATAAGCACCGAAAGCAAATCAGTGGGATTTGGTGCTTGTGTACTGATAACAATCGATAACGGGTTATCTTGTGCGCCGGTTGCCGTTTCCAACGCCTCGTATAACTCAGAACGCGGACCCCTTACCTGTCCAAGCTCATCGTGAACAATGAACACCGGTGACAATCCATAAGCTGTTGAAGCTTCCGCTGACAATGCTCGGTATAACGTCCCAATTTCCTGACACGCAAGCTGTTTTGCTGTATCTCTCACTGTCACAACCGCATTAAGATCCGGTGACATGCGAACTGTTTTAGCAGCCAAGGCAAACAATATTGCTGCCTGATCCCTCGATTGCGCCGCGCTGAATAGTTGCGAATTTGATCGCGCTTCAGGTCCGCACAAATGCAATAAAAGCAAGAAAGCAGCGAGAGCAGTCTTACCATTCTTACGACCAAAACTAACAATGGCTCGGCGTGTGCCATGCTCATTGTCATAGATATTTCGTAACTCGTTTTTTTGCCAGGTTCTAAGCTTTACAGGCTGGCCAACTAACCGACCTTCAGGAACACGACAATAAGTCTCGATCCATTTAATGTTACGCTGGCCACGCGTCAGCTTCTTAGGCATCCCAAGGCTTTACCGTTGATGCTGTTTTCTTTGCTGTATTGCTTGATAGCGCATTATAACTTGATTGCTGTGTCATACGCATTTTTGTTGCACATGAAAGGGCAGCTCTTGTCTGCAATTCTTTATCTCTAAGAAGGTCGCGATAACGTTTATAGCTCTCATCGTCTGCCATTGCAGTGTTGCGGACCTTTTCAATCATTAGCTGGACCGCCTCACCTTCGGCAACATGCTCACAGTAGGCTTGCAACAGAGATAACGTTTCATCCGTGAACCAGTCCGAAGGCATCCGATTTACAACACGGTTCCATTCATCGGTCGCACGAGTGTTTAACGAGATTGGCGGTTGGGGTCGCTGGCCAAGGCTTTGGACAGTAGGGCTAATCTCCAATGCTACCGCTGATTTTCTGCCTGGTTTTGCCATTATATTTTTTTAAGCCTTAAACTAGAATTGTTATGGTTTATAAAAAAAAGAC
>JABSPG010000241.1 GCA_013214445.1 Ekhidna sp.
CAGTGGACAGCTGATCCAGATACTGGGTTGCCAAACATCACCATTGATGTGACAGCCCCAGAGGCCCTTGCTCTTTTAAATCTGACTACAGATGATATTGATGGTGGAGATACCTTTAGGTTTGAATGGACGTTGAATTTGACCAACGGTAAATCTTTCAATAGGAATAACTCTAGTAGTTCTTTACCCTCATGGGCTTTCTACAGCGCTCCTTTCTTGTTAGATGTGAATGTCATTTGTTCGCTTCCTGATGGTTTTGCACTGGGAAGTTATACATTGACTCAGGATGTGCTAGGATCTTTCGCTGGTGGGACATTCAACGACGCTCCTATCACAGTTGAGTTAGTCGAGGGAGCAACTCCTACACAGAGAAGCTTCAATGCTATTTATTTGGAGCACTTTGCTATTGGGAATGGTGCAAATCCTTTTGCGTTTAATCTGGTGTGTGGGCGTGCAATTTTTGTAGATCAACAAGCTTCTGGTTTGCGTTGTGGTACTGCTATCTTATTGGGACCTGCTGATAATCCAGGTTCTTATGATGTGGCTGACGATGGTACGATTACATTAACCTTGAAGGAAGATATTACCTCAGATTGTGGTGGTCCTCCTGCGGATGCCAGTTTCACACTGACAAGAAACTAGTTTCAATATATTCAAAAGGCTGTCTCTAAATGGGACAGCCTCATTTTTGAACACCTATTCAAGTCCATATTTTTAAATATCCAAATGATTATTAAGCAATTCTTAGGTTTTTTTCTTTTCACAATTACTTTCATTTCATGTCAGACTCCTTCGAGAGATCTAAGTAGCTCATACAAATTTCCGGATAGTGAAATTGGACAGACAGCAAAGCTTTGGTTTCAAGCAATGAATGAAAGTAGACCTGATTTGCTTCAGGGTAAAATGAAAGATGATTTTTTATATGATTTCGTCAGTATTATGCAATCACATGTCTCAAGTGTGTCGGGGATTACTCCCGTACTAACCTCTTATACCAAGGATAATTTCATATCGATCTATACTAAGGAGAACACGGGAGGCTGGGTGAAAGTCAATATATCAGCAAAAAACGGTGTGATTGATTTTATGGATATGAAAAAAACATTTCAACCTAAGGATAATGCATATTTGAAAGGGCTGGATGCAGAGCAAAACGATTCACTTATTTCAAATCTACTAGATGTGGTAAAAAACAATTATGTGATAGCTGAAAAAGGAGTGCAGATTGCCTCTGAACTGGAAAAAAAACTAAAGTCCAAAGGGTATGATCATATTAAGCAGGGTGATCTATTAGCAAGGGAGTTGACCAAAGATTTGAGAGAAATAGCGGATGATAGACATCTTGAAATTATGCCACCGACTATGGAAAGTGCATACATGGCACGGTTTGGAAGTAACAGTGATGCGGATATGCAATCGAGCATTAGTCCGATTAACTATGAAATATTGAATGATAGTATCGGCTTAATTTCAATAGAGAGATTCTCGGATAATAATCGTGTAATGCAAAAGACGGATTCAATCTTTGAAAATTTGTCCCGTACCAAAGCTGTAATTATTGATCTAAGAAAATCTGGAGGTGGAGATGAGACTCATGTCTTAGGTATACTATCGTATTTCTTCCTAGAAAAAGAAATGGTATCCAAATCCTACAATCGAATTACAAATGAGAGTAAGGTGAGTTTTACAAAACCCAATAAGCTAAGTAAGAGCCATCATAATAAACCTCTGTATATACTCACAAGCAAACAGACCATTTCAGCAGGAGAAGCTCTTGCTTACTTTCTCAAATTCAAGCAAAGAGCCACTATTGTAGGGGAAGTCACAACTGGAGCTGGATATCAAGTAGATGCAATACCTCTTTTGTACAACTTCTATTTTGTTTGTTCAACTACTGCTGCTTTTGATCCAAATGGAGAGATTGGTTGGGAAGGGAAAGGAGTGATGCCTGATATTGAGGTTTCTTCCGAAGACGCCCTTGATCTGGTATTGAGCGAGATTATGTCATTATGATCTGTCTCTAAAAGCACTTTCGATTTACAGACTACACTTTGATTTGCACTGATGGTTAAATTCATCAATCTCACAAGAGTGGATGACCTTATCAGACTGATGCTCCTAATCTGCCGTTGGGGTTTGCTTTTTGAACTCTGAAGGAGTCTTTCCATGAGTCGTTTTGAAGTACTTAAAGAAGAGGGATTTAGAATTAAATCCTACTTTGTACATCACCTCGGACACATTCATGTCGTTTTCGCTTGATAATAACCTAGTAGCAGCAGCTATTCTGTGTTCATTTAAGTACTCGCTGAAAGACTTGCTCAGATGAATATTAACTACCTGCGAAATATCTTTTGTGGGAAATCCGATATCGTCTGATACTGTCTTCAATTTGAGTTCGGAATTGGTATAGTTTTCCTCGATTTCGATGTATTTCTTCAATGAATCCAAGACCTTGTTGGCGTAGTTGTCTTCAATTCTAGTATTCTGATATTTTTCTTCGCTCCACTCATTCAATCTAGATCGAATGTATTTGCTTTTATTGATTATGTCAGGATAGCGAATGCACAAAAAGGAAAGCCTTCCAACGTAGTAATATAGGAAAACCAAAAAGCTTAGACGGATTAGTTCAGGGCTTAGAATTGAGAAGTAATTGGTTATTTCGAAGAGAATCCAAACCACAACCATGACCAGGTATCCAGCGCAAACATGCAATAGTAGTTTTTTGTGGTTTTGATACTTCTCCTCATTTAGTTTTCCGAGCAATGCAAATGAGAAGAGAGCATAGCTTAGATTATGCATTTCGGCAAGGAAGCCCAGGTAAGTCCAGTCGTAAAAAGCATAACCCATCAGACTCTCCGAATTAAACTGATGAAGAATAGAAATAGCAAGTCCTGCTAAATGGAGCCATTTCTTTCTATCAAGTGCAAGGTCACCATTTGTATATGTAGTGGTAAAAAGGTAAACGGAGGGCCCAAACAGGAAAGAGAAGAATGACCAGATTTTGTAGTCGAACCAAAATCCAAGAAGTTCATTGCAGCAGAGTTTGCTGTCTCCCAATGAGATCATTAGATAATGAATCCCGAAAAGGATGAGAAATACTCCCAGAAATTTCACGCCAATATTTCTACTATTCTGGTTAAAAACCAGGTAAAAACCAATTAGAAGAAAATTGGAAGTGACGATAAATTCCAGAATATTTAAAAATTGACTCATATTTTGCCCTCATTCATGGGTAAGTGACAAGGTTTTGTCGCGATACTCTTACCAGATCAAAGTTCATAAAGTACAATATTAGGAAATTGAACTTCTAGAAGATTCTATTCTTCTCCGATTCAATGAGTTTTTTATCTAGAAAAATCGTGCTATCCACCTTTTTTAGGCCGGTTTTGTTTAGGTATTGACTTAAAAATGTTCAGTATTCCTTAGTTGTACCTTATCACATCACCCGTCTTGTACTATTGTATCATAATTAAGCAAGGAAAAAGTATCCAAAGGAGATAGTTAGGTGAATTTCTAGATCATAAGCATGGATCGGATACTTTTTCTTCTTGCTAGAAAGATCCTCTTCATACTTCTTAGCTTAAACTCTAAGAGTGTATAAAAAGGGCCGTTAATTCGGCCCTTTTGTTTTCTAGATCCCTCTCATCCGCGACATAATCGTAGAAATAGTAGTTGATTTTTTATTTATAGTTGCATAGTTGGCTAACTCAATCTAGACTGTAACCATTTTTTGCAATGCAGGTAGTTTGATAAAATTCAAACAGATGAGATTTTACCACTATGTTTTTACAATTAGCTTTTGTGTAATCATGTATGCGCAAGAGATTAACCCCAAGAAATTCGACTATCCTTATGATGTTCGGGTATTTGATCTGCCACAGTCATCTAATGGGGTGAAATATCGGATATATGTCCGTCCACCACTAAGAAAATCAAAGGATGAGGTGAAGCCATCTAGCTTCTATTTTCTAGATCCGCTAAGGTTGTTTGTTCCTGCAGCGGCAATGACATACAACTACGAGTATTTTAACTATCACCCTGCATCTTACTTTATTGGAATAGGCTATCAAAATGAGGCTGATGGTATACCGAAGGAATCAAATAGGACCAGAGATTATACGCCGACTGCTTTTGATCCTCCAGAAGGTCATTTTCTTGCAAGTAATCCTGTGGATTACGAGGGGTCTGGAGGATGCGACGCTTTTCTAAGAGTAATTGAAGAAGAGATCATTCCGTTTATTGAAAATAGATATAACGTCAACCAAGATCGTGTGCTCATTGGGAAATCCATGAGCGGGTTAGCTGCCGTGCATGGGGTCCTTAGCAAGCCCAATCTATTCAATAGATATGTTATTGTCAGTCCTGCTATCTGGTGGGATGACTGGCTATATCCAAGGCATGAACGATATGTTATGAGACAGGTGGAACAGGTTGATGTTCATGAATTTGATAAGGAAACACGTGTTTATTTTGCTGTGGGAGAAGAGGAAGAGCGACTTGGCTTAGTGACTGACCTGTATGTTTTAACCAATGCCCTCAAGAATTTGAGAATAGCCAATCTAAAGGTAAACCTTCAGGTACTAGAGCAAGAGCAACATGAAGGAGTATTTCCAAGTGCCTTTATGAAAGGAATAGTGGGTGTATATGCGGATCAAGAAGGTATTAGGAAATCTTCGACAAAACTTGAATGGGAGTAAATTCCCAGTCAAAGAGCTTGCACAAGCGAGGTAGTCAACCTACAAAGAACCCTTCTATTTATCTCCTAATCGCTGAATTAAATGTGCTGGCACTGTCTTTTTCATTTTGCGAGGTATTCTTATTGAATGGTTCAATCTTGAATCATTTGTGATACGATTGCCTCGACATGGATTTTCGTAGTGTAAAAGACCTTAATTTCTTCGAAATCTGATTGATCTAAAATCAGTGATAATTCAGTTCCGCCAAGCACCAGGCCTTGAATCTCATTCTTTTTTCTAAGGTCGTGAACGATTTCAATTAGGTTCGATTTTGTTGTGGGTTCGATTTGATTGAAAACCAACTCTTCGAAGTACTTTCTATTTATGTATTCCCTTTGCTCTTCCTCTGGTGTGATAATATCAAAGCCATGCTGTTCTGATTTTGCTTGATAAAAGCCTGCCTCCTTGGTTGACTTAGTACCGAGCAAGCCTACACACTTTAGTTGGTTGGACTGGATGACGCTACAGGTTTCTTCAACAATACTTGTAAGAGGAAGCTTAGATAGCTCATTCAGTTGATCAAATACGATATGGGGCGTATTTGAAGCTAAAGCTGAGAAGTCTATGCCCAGTCTATGAAATTCAGTCAAATACGTATTTAGGAAGTCTACAAGCCCATCAAAGTCCTTTCTGAAAATGAATTCAAGCATCTCTGTCATATTTATGCTTTTAATGATGAATTCTGGATAAGCTTCCGTTTGTAGTCGCTTTCGGTATTCCTTAATGATCAATTGATAGTACTTGGCAGTCGATTCTGGTCCTATGCCTCCAATGAGTCCGAACTTTTTCATATCAGAATTATAAACAAAGATTTTTTTTGAAGGATGCTACAATTCTATACTATAGCTTAGATGCATTCTGGATTTATTGTACTCTCAGATCTAGTTTAAACTTCTCCTTAAAACTAATTTCTAGATACCATATCATTTCAGAGGGCTCAGATGGGCAGAGGATTCTAGATGCTTGGTCATATGGAGATTAACCTCTTCAGTGAAAATGATTCGATCGTCGAGTGTCACTTTTTTCCAACGCTGAAAAGCCGATTGAAAAGAAATCCGAACATCATCTAATCCATCTTTTGAAAGGCTTCTAGCTTTTCTTGAGTACATGGGGCTCGCATGATAATCATAGGATAAAATAACCAGGCCCATCGATAGACCCGGTTATCAGGATATGTTAAAATTAGTTCTCGAGGATGCCAATTATTTTTTCAGCTACGCCTATTGCTGAGGCTGGATTTTGTCCTGTTACAAGTTTGCCATCAGCAATACTATTTGGTTGCCAAGGGGCTACTGAAATGAATTTAGCACCTTTCTCCTTAAGGGCACTTTCCAGCAAAAAGGGAACATCTTCTTTGGCATAACCTTCTTCTTCCTCATTGGTAAATGAAGCAATGGTCTTGCCGTCGACGAGTGCATTACCATCAGACAGGTTTACATTTAACAACGAAACTGGCCCGTGACAGACAGCACCTACTACAGCGTCTCTTTCGTAGGTTTCCACTATTGCATCCTGGATAATTTTATTATCAGGCATATCCACCATTGGACCGAGACCTCCAGGAATAAAGATAGCATCATATGATTTGGTGTCAACGGAAGCTATTTCCTCTGTGGAGGCAAAAGACTTGGCTCCTTCACCTTCCATAAAGGACTTGTTCAATGGATCATCCAGATGATCGGTA
>JABSPG010000242.1 GCA_013214445.1 Ekhidna sp.
TCAACACTACATAGCCTTGGGAAGCGAGGTATTGGTTCATGGCATAGGCATGATGGTAATACCCTCGATGATGGAACCCTGCCAACATCTGCCTGCGAGAACCCCCATGCATGTAGACGATTGCTGGATGTGCCGCGCTCTTTTTTATGTTTTTAGGTTTGAAAAGCTGTGCATGGATTTTCATCCCATCGGCTGATTCATAGATGATCTCCTCCGGCACAAGAAGTTTCTCGGAAGGATAATCCTGCGTACCCTTAACGAGTTCAAGTTTTCCACCTGCCGATTGATACACGGAAGCAGGGGTAACACCATCTGAACCATGGCAATAAATGTTTCCGTCACTGATCACAGGAGACCATTCGATCCCCTTGCCTGAAGTGACCGATGACAACTTCAGGTTTTGATCGATTTTCCAAATATGTTGCCGGTTGATGTCTCCTTGATTGGAAGAAAAAACAATCGATGTTTTATCAGGAGCGATGCTCACAAATTGTACTTCCAGTTCGCCAGGAGTTAGCAGGGTGGTCTTCCCATTCGAAGGATTCAGTGCGTAAAGATGGGTCCAACCCATTTTCTCCCAAGGAAACACAAGATGATCGTTAGTCATCCACATCAAAGGATCAGTAGCTGAGATCATGCGATACGCACTGCCCTGACCTTCGTCTGCAGTCCACACCGTTTTGACCTGATCTGTTTTTAAATCATAAGTCACAATGGAGAAAGGCAATGCCTCGCGCCTTGCAGCAAACATCTTGGGTGTCTCGTGCGGAAAACGGAAGAAAGCAAGTTGGCTGCCGTCAGAAGACCAAACCACATGCTGGTCCAGATCTACCGTCGGTTGGATAATCTGGAGCGAGCTATCCGCAAAATGATACAAACAAGCGTATGAATGATCTCCACGATTGGAAATAAATGCAAGCTTAGAACCATCCGGGGATAATCGGAGGTTTGCAACGCCTCCTCTCATCTCAAACAGCCGAACAGCCGCTTCACCTGAGGGTTTGTAGTAAACATCTCCACTCCGCAGAAACAGTATCCCCCTGCCAAAGGGTACCGGGCTATTTCCAGCATCCAATCGCTGTAGGTCACCGCCCTCAAGACTAACTTGATAGATGGCTTGTTCTGCTCCCTTCGGATCTGTGGTGGGATTGGGAAACTCTCCTGCCCTGTTGGAGGCTCCACCATAGACATAGTATAGCGTGCTATCAGTAAAGGCTATCCCCGAGATATCCTGACCATTGTCTTGGGTGTAATTGGTGAGTTTTCTTGGAAATTGATCCTGCTTACCTTGATAGTACAAGTTGCGGACTCCTTTGGTATTTTCCACAAAAGCAATTGCCGGGGCATTGGGGTCAGGAGAGGTCACCAAACCCGAATGGAAACTGTAGCTCATCATATCTTCCAAGCTTTGAGCACATAGTTGGAAG
This sequence comes from Ekhidna sp., assembly GCA_013214445.1. GTDB lineage: Bacteria > Bacteroidota > Bacteroidia > Cytophagales > Cyclobacteriaceae > Ekhidna. Next base: position 1,428 of record JABSPG010000242.1, read on the forward strand.
CTTGTGGTGAGCGTAAGCAGAAGTAATAAATTCTTGTACATATCAAATCATCAATTTAAGATCTGAAGATACGATCAAATTGGATGGATAGCTATGCCTAAATCAAGGACTTTTACGAAAAGCTCATTAGAGATTCTGGCTTTGTCACATTGGGGAAGAAATTGTGAACTCTAACTTAACCGGTAGCTTTCGTCAAATTCATGTGAAGAAGGTCCAAAAAAACGCTAGTCACACTCCACCATGAAATTCTGCAGGAAACCATAGCGCTTTGCTTTGTCTCCAGCTCTGGCGGGTTCCCATTTTGGCATGTCCCGAAAAGACTGCATGAGGCGCTCATCGCAAATGGTGCCTTTTCCCTGCACTATCTCAACGTCCCTAACCGCCCCATTTTTCTCTACAAAAAACTGAATGATAAATCGGGCATTCGGACATTTCTTACATTTCAATTCTATGTTTTCGAGATAGTCAAAGTAGGCTTCCGCTCCACCAGAAAATACCGGTTTTTGATCCACAATGATCTTCGCAGAGGCAGGGGTTGGCTCAGCGAAAGCGTGCAGATCTTCAGGCATCCGAAAGGTGATCTTTTGCACCATTTGCTGCCTAACTAGTTTCCCTTCATGTAAGGCGGGTTTCCAGTTCGGCATCTGATTCAAAGCCCTAACCGCCTCCTCATCGCATCCAGCTCCTATGCCTCTTATCGCCACTACATCACTAATTGATCCGTCCTTCTCTATGATGAACTGTACGTATACAGAACCCTCTTTGCCCATTTGAAAAGCCTCTTCCGGATAGGTGAGGTTTTCTCCCAAGAAAGTATAAAATCCCTGAACGCCACCCTGAAATTGAGCAGACCGTTGCACAACCGTGTAGACATCTTCATCGGAAGTAGGGTCTACATCGGACTGAGAAAAAACGTGGGTAGCAAAAAGAACAAACAGGGGGAGGAGGTAAAGCTTATTTGGTGTCATCATGTAATTTCTCAAGAACCGATTAGATGCCAACTTCCCTTATCCCAACGCAATAAATTTACACATTTCACCTCAAATTGATGTTGAAATGAGCGCTCAGAAAACTCCTTCTTTGCTTCATAGAACATCGGTTTCTTCAGATCCCTGAAACCAATGGTCACATGAGGGTGAAAAGGCCGACCCTTATAATTTCCATCATCCAGTTTCAAATCTCTCCTGCACCATTTTACAATTTTCGCTTGCAGCGTCACTAAGTGTTCGTTAGGCGAAACATCGACAAAAACCACTCGAGGCTCAAAAAAATCAAAATCCCTGAGATCCACCATAAATGGCACCAGCTCTTCATTGGTTAGCCCAACCAACTTGGCCAGCTCCTCAAATCGTTTGTCTTTCCATTTAAAGGGCATATGCAGCGTAATGTGAGGTGGGGATTTCAGCGCATGCTTGCTATTGTACCGCAGAGCTACTTCTTCTTTTAGTTTTGTGATCTCCTCCGCAATATCTGAAGGCGGCACAATTGCTATGAAGTACAATGACTCACTCATCCGCCAGCACTTCGTCCATATAGACCCAATAGCTATCAAAATTGGCTAAGTCATTGTGGTGTCCTCCCTCGATTGTGAACATCTTGCTCCCTTCAAGACTATCATAAAGTCTCAATCCGGATTGGTAAGGAACCACCTCATCGTCTGTGCCATGAAAAATATAAACAGGAGCTGTAGCACCTTGCAGATACTCAAAAGACCTAAACTGATAACTCAACAACTGACCAATGGGATATATGGGTACTACCCTTTTTGCCACATTTCTCAGGCTATGAAAGGGTGTCTCAAGAATGATCCTCTTTGGCTGATTGTTTCCACCAACATAGGAAGCAAACGTAGATCCAAGCGACCGACCAAATAGGGTGATTTCATCTTCTTCTCGTATCGTTTTTGCATAATCATATACCTTCTCTGCATCTTTCAACAGGACCCTGTCTGATCTTTTCCCTGTACTTTTTCCATACCCACGATAGTCGGGGATCAACACTTCATATCCTCTTTTCACATACGGCAAAACAATATGGCCCCACCGAGCCAAATTACCTGCATTTCCATGAAAGTAGACAATCAGGCCCTTTGGCGATTCGAGCTGAAAATGGATTGCATTAATCACTGATCCATCTTGCATCGTCAAATTCAACTCTTCAAAATCAGCATCAAAAGCATACGAATAGTCAGGGTCCAGCTCCTCAGGTAGGAAAATCAGACGATCCTGCAGAAAGAACAGAACAAGCCCACCTACGAAGTACAGGACGACAAGAACCAAAAGAAGCATTTTCAAACCACTCACCGCTTGCCTTTCTTGTTTCTGGTAAAGTTCAAACTTGTTCTGTTCGGATCAATGGGTTTTAGCTCGGCAGAGTTTAGTGCTTCCTCCAACATCCGGTGATACTCCTCGAAAGTATGCAGGTTGTTGTGACCTCCTCCTATGACAGAATAAAGCCTTGTCATCTCAGGTTTGATGTTGGCAAGGGCCAGGCTCGACTTAAATGGGATCAGTCGATCTCTGGTACCATGAATGATCTTGATGGGGCACTTTACATATTTGATCCATTTGTAAGTAGTCAATGGGAATCGCAAAATCAACGAGGCTGGCATAAATGGAATGTATCGCTTAGCAACCTTTTTCATACTGTAATAGGGCGATTCCAACACCAGCATTCTTGGGTTGTTATTACTCGCAAGCTTTGCCGCAAAGCCTGAACCCATCGATCGACCATAAATGATAATGTGATCCTCATTCACTCTTGACTTCAAGATATCATAAATGCGCTGAAGATCACTTTTGATCTCCTTCTCTGAGCGCTTACCGGTACTCTTACCAAATCCACGATAGTCCATCATGGCCACATCAAATCCCATCCGATTAAAATCTACCGCAAACTTGCCCCAACCTTTGATGGAACGTGAATTCCCTTTTAAATACAGCACTATTCCTTTGGGCTTGGGGACACTAAAATGCACGCCATTGATTCGGACATCATCTCCTATATACAAGTTATGTTCTTGTACATTCTGCTCTTCATACTTGAATTGAAAATCGGCAGGAAGTTTCTCCGGTTTAAACAAAAACTTCTCTTGCAAGAAATAAGCCGCTACATTAACAATAACATAGATTGATACAATTACTAATATGATTGTTGTAATCAATGACTTACCTTAAGAGCTTTGTTGAAGAAAACCAGTCTAAATATACTATAATGAAAACCTATTTTTTCCTAACTGCGATAGCATTAGCTTTCCTATTCTCTGCCTGCCAGTCGTCTAACACAGCGGATCAGAGAACCACACAAGCACCCGGAGACAACATTGAGGGATTTACAACCGGAATGGAAAAATCAGAAGGTTACTTTGATTTCTACTACGATGAAGAAGTAGGCAGAGTCTTTTTGGAGGTGGACAAAGTGGACCAGGAGTTCCTTTATGTTCATTCACTTGCAGCAGGCATTGGGTCAAATGACATAGGATTGGATAGAGGCCAATTGGGTGGTGAACGAGTGGTGAAGTTTGAGAAGCATGGCAACAAGCTACTGCTCATTCAACCTAATTATGATTACAGAGCTGTTAGTGATAATCAAGATGAAGTTCGGTCAGTTGCTGAAGCATTTGCAAGCTCCATTTTGGCGGGATTCGAGATCACTACGAAAAATAGTGACGGATTCCTGATCGACATCACCGACTTTCTTCTGAGGGATTCGCATGGAGTCAGTAGCAGGCTCAGAGGATCAAACCAGGGAAACTTCTCTGTGGATAAATCCAGGTCAGCTATCTATAAGGACGGTACATTCAATTTCCCAAAGAATACGGAATTCGAATCTTTGCTAACTTTTAAAGGTGAGGCAAAAGGCAGATGGCTAAGGTCTGTGACTCCAACCCCCAATGCAGTCACCGTTCGCACACACCACAGTTTCATTGAGCTCCCTGATAACGACTATACCCCTCGTGAATTTGATCCAAGAAGCGGCTTTTTCAATATCTCCTATCAGGACTATGCCACACCTATCGAGGAGCCTTTAGTCAAGCGGTTTATCGTGCGTCACAGACTAAAGAAGAAAGATCCCACGGCAGCAGTAAGTGAGGCAGTAGAGCCCATTATCTACTATGTAGATAGAGGTGCACCCGAACCCATAAGGTCTGCCTTGATCGAGGGTGCCAGCTGGTGGAATCAAGCTTTTGAAGCCGCGGGATTCAAAGATGCGTTTCAAGTAAAAGTGATGCCTGAAGGTGCTCATCCACTCGATGTTCGCTACAATGTGATCCAGTGGGTACACCGATCTACCCGAGGGTGGAGCTATGGCAGTGGTGTAACAGATCCACGGACAGGCGAAATGATGAAAGGTCATGTGAGCCTTGGCTCACTTCGAGTAAGACAAGATTTCTTAATTGCAACTGGACTTCTTCAACCTTACAAGAATGGGGATGAAAAACCAACAGCCATGACCGCACTGGCACTTGCAAGGTTGAGACAACTATCTGCACATGAGGTTGGTCACACGCTTGGGCTGGCACACAATTTTGCATCAAGCGTAAATCAACGTGCATCTGTGATGGACTATCCACACCCTTACGTGAAAATGGATGAAGCAGGAAAGATCGACCTGAGCGAAGCATATGATGACAAAATTGGAGCTTGGGATAAAGTAAGTATCGCATACGGCTACAGTGATTTTGCCGAAGGAGAAAACAAAGAAAAGCTGAGCTCCATTTTGGATCAAGCTTTTGGCAAAGGGATGCGATACATCACAGACCAAGATGCCCGGCCTGCCAGCGGCCTGCATCCTGAGGCTCACCTTTGGGACAATGGAACAAATGCTGCCACAGAATTGAATCGCATGATGAACATCCGTAGAACGATCCTTAGCAGATTCTCAGAACAAGCGATCAGAGAGAATACACCCATGAGCTCCATTGAGGAAGCGCTAGTACCGATGTATCTGTTCCATCGATATCAGGTAGATG
>JABSPG010000243.1 GCA_013214445.1 Ekhidna sp.
TATACAGCTAGGCGGTCTCTATAACATGACAGGAAGATTGGTTTTGGGTACACAAATCGGGGCAATCAACGGAGCGGGCAGCCGTTTGAGCGGATCGCAGTTGGGCCTGCTTAATCATGCAAAACACATTGAGGGCAAGGCAGACAATTCGTCCGTCAAAAGCTTTGGACTCCAAATAGGTCTAATCAACCACTCTAGGACTAATAATGGTTTTCAAATTGGCTTGATTAATCGTGCGAAAAGAATGAGAGGTGTACAGGTTGGCTTGATCAATCTTTTTACCCCTAGCCCTTATGATGGAGCGAACAGATACAATGGCGTGCCAATTGGTTTGCTGAATATTGGGAGTACAGATAATAAGCTTCGGTTTTCAATGTCTGATGTGATCCCAATTTTGGTTGAGTACAGTACGGGAAATTGTCACAATTGCTCCTTTACCGAATCCGCTATGCCTTTGAGTGACATTTTCTATAAAACAAATCAGAATCTATTGATAGCCGGCTATTCCTACTTGACGGATGATGATTTTAAGTGGGCCGCAGGGTATGGTTTTCAACGAGTATACTACTACAAGAACTCGATGAGTCCAGCAGACCCAATCAACAAAAAGTACTTTTTCAGTCCATCTATCCGATTTATTCACTTAAATCGGGAAGAAAAATTTGATCCTTCCCTCAGCCTTTTGACCCAACTGCAGTTTGAGGTTGGATATAGGTATCGATGGATTGGCATTTTTGCGGGAGTGAACCTAAATGCCTTCTTCTACCAGAAAGGCCAGCCCAAAGATGTTGATTTCCAATTGGACAATAGTGACCGGCATCAGCTATGGCCTGGATACGTGTTCGGAATTCAGCTATAACTAACTTGGTTCCATTTTTCTTTTCCACCTACGGATCGAAAAACCAATGATAGGCCCCCCTATTGCGCCTGGCAGCACCCAAAGTAGCCACTGTTGAGGACTATTGGGCATGAAAAGATTTGGGTTCTGAACAGCAAAAGCTGTGATAGCAGCGATATATGATCCGCCCATAGAGCCGATGTGCTGGTACATCCACCAATGCTTGGTAGATAGCGACTTCTTCCTGAAGAATCTAATATCGTCAGCCCCGTTCTTTAGTGTGAGGATTCCAAATCCAGCACATAGTAGACCAAAGATGGTGTTTCCAAAGTTTGAATAAATATACCCACCATACCCAACCAAGCCCATTCCAAAGATTATGGCGGCTAATGAGACCGCCCAGTCATACCATTTTTCGCTACCAGGTGTTCTTCTACTGACCACTCGCAACCCAACAAAAGAGGTGTGGAAGGTCAGTACTGCGATGACCAGAAGAAAAGCATTGAACCGATAAAATGAAATGATGGAAAGGGCACTAATGCAAATCCACCACATCGCCGCAACATAAATCTTTCCGAGGATAATATGCTTCTTACCTCCTTTGCGATTGAACATCTGAATTAGGCCTATGAGAAGTACCGTGCCTCCGCAAATGATGTGTGATAAAGTCAGAAATTTCTCCATATCAATCCATTTTGATACAATTCAACAAACTTATATTGAGATTCAAAAATTAGAATTCCTGAATTGTCGATGTGAGTAGACGAGTTGTAAGATGGTCATTAAATTACTGACATGTACCAGTTACTTTCCAAGATTGCCAAAAAGTACTTTAGCGGTAGTGCGCACAAATTATTTCGATTTTTCTTCAATTATTCTCCTATGTATAGGAGATCGACAAGAAAAGTTGTCCGAGTAAGTCCAGGTTTTTGGGAGGTAGATGTAAAGATTCCTATCTCCTACAGGAATAGAAACTATGCAGGAACCATATTCGGTGGGAGTCTCTTTTCTGCCACCGACCCAATTTATATGGTGCAGCTTATACAGATCATTGGTGCCGAATACATCGTCTGGGATAAGTCGTCTGTGGTAAAATTCAAGCGTCCCGCAAATTCTGATGTATTTGTCGAGTTTCGATTTAACGCTGAAGAAGTTGAAGAATTGAAGAAAGCAGTAGCCAGAGAAAAAGAGCTTGACATTACCAAAATTTTTGAGATCAAGAATAAGGAATATAAGGTGGTCTGTGAGATTGAAAAGTTGATTTACGTGGCTGAGAAGACCTACTATAAAGAGAAGCGCAAAAGAAAAAACAATAAGTGATAGCCGCTATTTAGTTGGGCCCAATGTCATTCCTGCTACACAGTATTTGAGCCATCGGTAATTGCATTTTAATAATATTGTGAATCCAAAAAGGACAATAATGACACTTGGCAATACTGTGGACTCATTGAAGATTGCTATCGTAGTAGGTACGATCCTCAGTATCATAAACCAATATGATGTATTGATCAGTTGGGATTTTACTTTAAAGGATCACTTGCGAATATTTCTCAATTATCTTGTCCCATTCTGCGTGGCGACTCTTTCTAGAGAAATGCACATAAGAAAGGAGAATAAGAATAAATGAAGAAGTAGCACTCTTTATTTATGTGCCTGGTTTTAGAAATCCTGAATTTAAATTGCCAGAATCGAAGCAGCCTCAGTTCTTTATGGGCATCCGTTCGAATTTCTTCTCTCTATCGAAAAGGTATCTGTACGTGTGGTGAGTCTTCACAACGTCACCTCCCACTTGCTCCACGACTTTGATCATTTTGGGGTTAAAGTCTCCAATCCAGTTCATCTCCAGTTGCTCATAGCGTAGATAAGTTTCTTGTAGTACATCTCTAATTGCCATGATTAGTGCACCGTCAACGCCTTTGCCTTGGTGGTCTGGCGAGATGCCAAACACTAGCCCAATCATCTTTTTGTTGGTCTTCATCAACTTGTGGTAGAGAAATTTCAGTTTTCCCAATAGATCCAGTTTTCCGTTTACATGTTTAAATACCTGATTCAACTCTGGTATGTTGATATAAAAACCAACAGGCTGATCCTTGTGATAGCCAAACCACATGATCTTTTCATCCATGATGGGCTTCAATTTTTTGATAATCGCATTCGCTTGAGTGGATGTCATTTCAGCCACTCCCGGATGCCTTGCCCATGCATCATTATATATGGTTCTAAAATCTTCAGCATACTTCTTTAGTTGCTTTTTTTCAATGTGTCTAAATGAGTAGTCCTTGTCCCTATTTGCTATTTCGGCCTTTTCATACAACCGCTCACTCAAAGGATCCATGATGTCTCTACCAAAAGTGAACTGTTTGAAAAACAATTGAAATCCATACTTCTCAAATAGGTCTCGGTAGTAGGGAAAGTGATAGTTGCATTGATAATTTGGAGGTCTGTCATATCCATCGACCAATAAACCCCACCAGTTGTCTCTATCCCCAAAATTGATAGGACCGTCCATGGCCTCTATGTCTCTATCTTCAAGCCACTTCTTTCCTGTTTCGAACAGTAGGTTAGCTGCAGCCTGATCATTTACACAATCAAAAAACCCTACACCTCCGGTGGGCTGGTCATTGTCTTTATTAACTGTCTTCTTGTTAATGAAGGCCGCAATCTTCCCTATTGTTTTTCCTTGATCGTCCAAGAGCAACCATCTGCAAACCTCTCCATGCCTAAAGTACTTGTTTACCTTGGGATCAAAAACGCCATTGACGTCTTTGTCTAGCGGCCGAATCCAATTGGGTTCGTTTTTGTAAAGCCTTACCGGAAATTTTAGGAATTCCTTTGCTGTTTTTGGATCGTTTACTTCGACTATTTGCATTTGTGAAGGTTTCATGGACTGCAAACTTAAGTCTGACAACACCGATTTGCTAAGACATTATTCTTTAATGATCCTAATGGACTTTTGACTCTGTTCAGTTGTCAAACTGAGAATGTATGTTCCTGCTGCTAGATTTCCAATACTCAAGGAAATATCTGAATCGCTGATTTCCTTTAGCAAGGACTCTCCAGAAAGAGTCATTAATTCGACTGTTGTTTTCTGAGATTCAACCTTGATGAAAAGTCGATCACTGGAGACTGTGGGATATACAGGATTTACATCTGCAGGAATACGGAGTGCATCTATTACTAGCACAAAGTTCTCAAATAGTTCCTCATCTTCTGTATCCCCAGCCAATACCAAGCTGACGTCATATTCTCCTTCTTCGAGATAGGTGATATAAGGGGTTTGCGCACTTGATTCATTAGGAGAACCTCCTTCAAATCTCCATAACCACTCAGTCGGCTCACCTTCATACGTGGCGGAAAATTTAGTTCTTTGACCAATATCTATGTTTTGGACATCTGTAGCGATCGATTGTATTTCAACAAAATCCAGAACTTTTATCATTTCAGATCTAGTAGCCCCGTTTACCGACACATCGTACAAGCCAGCCTCTGCATAAGAAATCACCGGATTTGCATCTGTTGAAGTACTGGGAGTTCCTCCCTCAAAAACCCAAGCGTACTCGTTTCCTCCATTGCGTAACTCAGCGCTGAATGTAGTTGTATTCCCTTCTACTACCACCAGCTCGCTTGCCGATATATCTATTACGCTAGACCCTCCAAGAATATCAGTTTTCCATAAGCCCCGACCATAGGTAGCAGCTACAATTTTTTCTGATCCGTAGTGGATCTCAAGTTCATTCACAATAATATTTGGCAAGCCATCGAACCATGGCTCCCAAGATCCGGAATTATTTTTTTGATACACGCCAATGTCAGTTCCCACATATAGTTGATCGTCAGACAGTTTTTGATGAACAATGCAGTTGACAGGTAGGTTTGGAAGGCCCTCTGAGATGTTAGTCCATGAGTCTCCTGCATCGGAAGACTCAAATACTTTGTTAGTGCTGCTATAACCAGAAAAAGTCACCCAGATTTTGCTCGGGTTATCTTCAGAGACACTTATGTAGCTTACCGATTCTGTTGGAAGACCGGAGCTTATGTTGACCCAATTTGCACCAGCGTCCTTCGTCCTAAAAGTATTACTTCCTGTAGAAGCGTAGATGTAGTCTGAATTTGTGGGAGCTACTTTGAGACTGGTCAGATTAGCAGTAGATTGAAAGTTAGATATCTCCTCCCACACACCATCGCTATTATTATATTTCCACACATTCTGGTAACCGGCATATAGGTAGTTATTGTCTTTTGGATCAAGCATATAGGGGGTAACCCACGCCCCAGTTCCATCTAGTTCGCCACCTATAAATTCAACTTCACCTAAACCACCATTGCTATATTTCAAAAGGCCACCAAATTGATAAGTGCTATAGACAATATCACTATCAGTGTGATCAACAAGAGCTTCCATTCCATCCGCCCCAAACAAGTGCGTCCACTGCTCACCTACCATGATGTTACTACCATTGTCCTGAGCCCCAGCTACTAGTATATCTTCGTTATTTGGGTCAAGGCCCAAACGATATAATTGGGTGATGTTTAGACCTTCTGAAAGATCTTGCCAGCTTTGTCCAAGATTTGAAGTTTTCCAAATACCTCCATCACAGCCTGCAAATAGCTCACCATTTAGAAAGTCAAGCGTATGATTGTCGGCATGAACATAATTATCTGTATTTGAAGGGTTGTAAACCCAATAGTTTAGGATTTGGTAATTGCCATTTTCATCTTGCCAACTTTTGCCCCCATCTTTTGAATTCCATATGTGTATGCCACTTACGTAGATATCTTCAGCATCTTCTGGATTTACTGCAATGGCAAGGTCATACCATCCTTGTCCTCCTTCATCATCAGCTGTCTGGGAGTAACCAAAAATATTCGGGCTGTTTGATTGCATTTCAAAGGTCTCTCCAGAATCGGTAGATAAATAAACCCCTCCGAAAGACGAATTGCTAGCAGATGCAAGTATGTACACATATTCCGGATTTGCTGGGCTGACGCCAATAGCTGTTCGTCCAAGTCCATCAGGTAGAGCATCGACAGTATTCCAAGTTTCTCCTGCATCATTGGAAATCGTGACATCTGTAGAATTGCTACTACTAGCATATACAATACTTGTGTTGCCTGGTTTAAACTCAATATCTACAAATGAATTACCATTTACCAGGTTCCATGAGTTTGCTCCATCGGTTGATTTCCAAATACCACTGGTTCCAGCTATGAGTAAGACATCACTGTTGTTGGGGTCCACAATCATTCGATACATTCTTCTGAAATCTGTCGCCGAGGGACTAAAATTGGAATCGTTTGACCAGTTTTCGCCACCATCAGTCGATTTAAAGACTCCATAACTATATGTATCAGCTCCATATGCATCTCCGGTGAGAACGTACATTTTTTCAGGATTTTCTGGAGCAATATAAAAATCAGTTACGCCAAGGATTGGGAAATCTTCCGAAAGACTAGTCCAACTGTTGCCCCCTGTTTCGCTTTTCCATAGACCACCTCCCGCACTACCGACGTAAAGAATGTCCGGGTTTGTAGGGTGAATATTGATGCTATTTACTCGACCT
>JABSPG010000244.1 GCA_013214445.1 Ekhidna sp.
CTTCAAATATGTCAAGATATTCACTATAGTGATATGGTGTGAATACTCTTGCTGCATCTAGTATTTTTTGGGCGGATATTTTGTACTCGGAAATTACAAACTTTATATAGTCTGGTAGGTCCTCTTGATAATCAAAGGAGATAATTTTCTTAGTTTGGATTTCATGATTTACCCTTATGTCAGGTTTCCCGATTTGCACTCCATTTTCTATGTCCCACTTTTCAGAAGCTGTTATGAAACAACCTTTTTCCTTAAGCGATTCGTCCACTTCGGCTATCAAATTCTTGCCGTTCTTAAAATTGAATACGACAAGGTTTGCCAGGCCGATGGTACTCCATATTTGCGATAGATCTTTGGAATGAGATTGAAGAATATATCCGAATGAAGGGAATACTCTTGGGATCATGTAGAACTTAATTTCGGAAATAGAATTTACATCTAAACCCTTGCGATATCCCTCCTTTTTTAATGAAAAGATTGGGCTACAAAGGTAAGGTTGATCTAATTCTAGTGATGATGGATCCTTGTCAATAAAGAATATTTTGTTCTTTTTATTATATGACGGATAACTGTTTTTATGACCCGCTGCTACCATGAATAACTTATTCACCATAGCCAATCTTCTATTACTTAAATTTCACAAAAAGCTCCTCATTAGTTTCATTGAACTCTATTGATCCTATCGAATCATCTAGATCATCTTCATCAATGTAACTATTAGACACTTCTGTTATATGTTCCTCTGTATGACCATGACCTTCTGTAATGCTTCTATTGCTGGGCATTGGAGTACCTCCACCTGCGAACAATTGGAACTGGGCTTTCCATGTATCTATAAGCTGCTTTCTCGTGGGCATGAATGTAATCTCAGTTTAGTACATCCGAACAAAAGGACAGCAAAAGTAGCTTTTTTTGCTTGAAAAGCAAATCGAATAACAAATTATACTTACTGATACACCTGTTCTTTCAATCATCTACAGACTCCTACCAAGATACAACCAATTCTAGATCTGATTAAAGAGCGAAAAGTAAACTCATTATTAAATCCTGTCAACATAGGCACTATCTAAACAATACGAATTGATTAGATCGGTGTCAATCTGAATGTTAAATAAGTATATATTAATTAACAAATAATACACAACAGCAATACCCTGCAGTTGGACTAATCCATTTTTTAAGAAAAAGCTACGATGGCATACTATATCTAATTTTCGGACAAATACTCCGAGAATGGCCGATCAAGCAGGACAGCCGGTCTTTTTTGAAGGGCTTCTAATGCTTATTGGGGGCTTTACAGGTGCGCTTTGGCGATCATAACAAGGAGATATCTGACTTACGATCATTGGTGCAGTAGTTGTTGGCGGGATTGGGAAATGGGTCGGAGGGTCGCTGATGGGTTGGTGAAACTGGCTGTCTTGATCTCTTTGATCTTACTGAACTCCGTCATCCGTCAATTCATCTGGGGGTGTTATTCAATCCATTTTTCAAAACACTTAACTGCTTTATGTATGAAATATACCTTCATTGTCGCTCTTGCTGTATTCGGCAGCACTGTCCTATATGCGCAGTCTGGCATAGAGGATAAAATCATTACGGTTCCAAAGGATTCTGAAAAGACCGTGTATCGTTTGGCTGGCGATTATTCTGAAAAACATGATGTTGTAACTATAGCTATGTTAAGAGGGACAGCCTACAAAGAGGATTATGACCGCTTTATTCCTTTTTTTAGCAAAAAACTGGATAGCCTTAATGTGCCACATATGTTTTTTCAGTATTTCGTGAATGACAAACCAGGGACAAGCTTTCACTATTTGATTGAAAATGACATAAACGGATCATTTCAGTACGATGAGCTTTTAGCTCTTTTGCCTAGGATTAAGAGAAGATATGAAAAAGAGTACGGATATATAGATTACCATTAGGCATCAACGAGGTCAAGCCGTTTTTCAATCTGATGCAACCGATCATCCATGCGATCAAATCTTGAGGTATGATGAGAAACTTTTTCTTCAACCGACGTAGTCTAAATTTCATATCACCAATATCATTCTCAATACGTTCTAAGCGACCGTTAAAACGCTTAAGGTACTCTAAAGTCAAATTTGCAATTTCTGTCTGATCAATATTGATATTTTACCACAAGCGATTAATAACATCCAATTAAAAAGCAGGCTTAATTGCAACACTGATATTGGTATTGACCTCATTATCTATAAAAGCAGTGTCAATGGTTTGCTTTATTTCTTCTTCTTGCGTTTGATTAGAAAGCATATGTAGCGTTTTTGTCCCTACCTCATTGCTTAAGTTGTTAATTGCGATCAGCTTTTGATCTTTGTCAAGTGAGGAGTCATTGGAGATTTCTTCAAGACGGATTTTAGCATCCATAATTTGGTTTTCTCTTTCTTTAAAGCGGATATGGTCTTGCTCAAGGACAATGAATTGAGTATCTAGTGTTTCATTATTTTCCAGTGTTTGGGTTCGCACTTCTTCAATGAGCGTGATGATTTGTGCATCGCTCAACGCATTCAGGGCTTCTGGTTGTAAGCCAGCATCTTCCAGGATGGAAAAGGCTTGTTCACGGTTCAATGTTCCTCCATCTTCAAAGTCATCGAATAAATCGCTGATGTCATTCAGCATTTGTCCGTTCTTTTCCCAAGTAGTTCTGTTTTCTTCCATCTTGGTTTCAAGTAATTGGAGGCCTTCTTGTACAGTTTTCAGTTCTTCATCAAGTCGTCTCATCAAGCGATTTTGGGCCTCTATAAGGGCTTGCATTGTGGCGTGAACGAATTCATCGCGTAAACGCTTCTTTTCCTTAGATTTTTCGGAATGTGGATTGTTTTCTGTCTGATCATGCGATTTGGCGATCAACCCAATGTCTTCGGCTATGCCTTTGATTGCAAAGTTGTGAAGCTCTTTTTCTTCTTGTTCTGATCGATTTTTATCGTAGTCAACCATGATTTATCCCTTCAATTTGTCTCCAAAATATCCTACCATTAAAGGGTTAAAAAACTCTGAACGTCTTTAATCCGATATTTTCTGTTGCTAACCTGCTAAAGCAGCTTACGTTCAAACTTCATTTTACTATTTCAATGTATACAGCTTAGTATAGCTTAAATACCTATAAATGGGTATTTGATTTTGGCCTAGATGCAACGTTATTTGATGCTTTGTTACACTACAAAAAATAGAAATGATAAGGACTGTTATCTCAAAAATTACAATTTTTAATTTTCCTATTTTAACGATCATTTGGTTCTTTCAATTAGTAATAGTCGTATTTTGCTCAATACTTATTATCCCAGTTCTAATTGTCATTGCCGCACTGCTCTCTTTTGTGATAACAATCAACTTCATAAATGATAGGATATTTATAAGCGACGATTTCAACCTCATCAAAATTCTTTTAATAAGAATCAAAAAGCACAAATGGTTACGAGATCGAATTAAAAACCTTGGACTTTCCAAAGATATTTTTAGAAAAGTTTTAGTATCCAGTGTTACAATTGCCATCGCCTTATACTTGGCTGTAAATAGATCAGAGATTTTGAGCAGTACAAAAAAACTTTTTCTTGGGAATTTCAGGTGACTTCCAAAGACTGCAGTCAGACATGAATGCTAATACTGTAGGGTACTATTCATTTTTAGCATTTTGGGTTGTTTATCTCACTTATCATTATGCAAAAACAAATCAAACTAGAGAGAGCGAATTAGAGAATGCCTTCACTGATATAAAATCAGCAGTTTACAACGCTCCGAATAGAGATTCGTTCGACGAGTACGGTGTTTTATATCAATCAATCTTGTTTGCTGATTATCAATATCGTAAATCAGACTTTACAAAAGTTGATAAAGCAAAGCATGAAAGGGTAATTAGAACATATTTAGAATTTATTTGTGAATTTGTTGCTAGGTTCATGGGCGATAAAAATGAAATGTTCAGCGCAAATATTATGTTCTACCACGTGCCTAGAACTAAAGCTGATTTTGAACATTTAAGTGTGATTTATAAAAAGGATGAATGGATATACAAGAGTATAGACAATTTCAATTCGCTTGAGGGCGTTTTCTTCGTAGACTTGAATCTCTGCTTTCCGGAAGATTCTAAAAATGATGTTAAAATATACCTTCCATTTGTAGATGAAGATTTTTTTGACGGAAAGCAGATACCAGGCGCTTGCCAAGCTTATATAGAAGGGGAGCATTTTATTCCCAATACTTCAGAAATAGAAGAAAACTTTAAGGATATAACCGATGAAGTCACATCTGAAGCTAAAAATCACTTTTTGAATAAAACAACCATTTACAAAAGCTTCATGTCCTTAGCTTTAGATAGCTTATCAGATGAGAAGGATCAACCCTTCAAACGAATAGGAATATTGAACATAAACTATAAAGGGGTTAACATTGGGGCTGACAAGAAATTTCATAGCACTTTATCTGGACTCTTAAAGCCATTTGTTCTATTATTAGCAAAATGTGTTAGTGAATATTTTAATAAATTTGGAGAAGAAGTAATAAAACGCGGTCTTTGAAAAACCGTACATATTAGAATTCAGTTGTAATTTATGAGTATTAAAAAAAGATTTAACCAAACTATTGATGATCAATTCAATGAGATTGAAAAAAATGTGCGAGCCTACAAGAAAGCTAAATTCGAAAAAATGGCTAAGGCAAGGTTAAAAAATGGCGGCTCTTCAATAAAATCAACGGGAGCAGGTCACTCATTGATTAACGGGAATGAACTAGAGCCACATGAGATTTTTCCAGAAGCAAAAGAATTTCATAAATCAATGCGAGAACAGGGAATTAATCTAAATAAACCCAGTTTAATACCGGAGTAAATACTGAGGTATATCCTTTACAGTACAGCTTAACTCTTGCCTCTAAGGCTGTTTCGTAAACCTCACACCCAACTTAAACACCAGAGGTCTGGCATTCATGTCATTATTCTTATAGTTGAAGTCGTATAAGACCATACTTAGCATCTGTACAAAGCCAAGCTTAAACTCTCTTCCTATTCCTCCTAAGTAAGCTGACTGCCATTCGGTTGCTACCTGAGTCTCTGATCCAAATAGAGAGCCTTTAGCCTGTCTCTCTACTTCTAACCATGCAAAGAAGCCTTTAGGAATATTGTATCGTGTAAACACGCTGTATCCATACCCATCTCCATTGATTCTCGGTATCGAGTCTTCCTTAGTGAATTGTTCTCTCAAGGTAATACCTATACCTCCTAACCAATTCTTATTGATCCAATATCCTAACTGTAAGTTCATTGCTCCTATCAATGGATCAGTAGATTGTGCACTGATGTTACCTCCAAAGTAGATTCTGTTTTTGAAGGGTTTGTCTTCCAGTGAGTTTCTTTTTGTTCCTTCTTTTGGATACCTCGTATCAGGAACCTTATCATACTTCCTCTTTAGCTTCTGCATCTCTAGCTGAGCATCTTTGAAATCCTCTGGATCAACTTGTTTGAACAGTTCTTTTGCTTTCTGAGGTCTGACCAGATTAGGATTTGGTTTAGAGGGTGCCCCCAATGTGGACATACCATCTACAGGTTCTGTCAAAGCGGTCAATGGATCATCTACTTCTCCCAATTCATTGGGCATAAACTTTTTTGCTTGACCTTCTAATATCGCTACGGCTTCTGCGAGTGCAAGGCTATCATTATCCATTAGCTGATTAGGCTGTATTTGAATGGGATTTATGATGAGTTCTCTATACTCAGGTGGAAAGTCCGTACTCTCCAATATTTCATTGGATATAGCCAGTGAATCTTCTTTTGTGAACAGGTCTATTTGTAGTGAGTCTCGTTCGTATTTAGACAATTCATAGTCTTCTTTCGAATACTTCTTAAAGTTCCCTAAGGAATCTGTTCGTTCTGCTTTTATTGCTTCGTATCGAGCCTTGTATTCTTTTCTTGCTTTTGTCTGTTGCCTGATTCGCTTAGCTTGTTCTCTTCTTTCTTCTGCTGATTGTTTTGTTCCTTTTGCTTGATTGATCGCATCTGCATGTTTACCTGTTGCTTTTGCATCAAACTTTACTTGGGCTTGTAGTGTGATGCTTGAAAGAAGAACAATTAAAATTAGCGGAAGTCTCATCTATTCATCAAAACTATCCCCAAAAATAAACAGCTAAACAGCAATTCAACATCGACAATGACTTAGAAAAACAAATGCTCCTTCTGTTCAATCGCTTCAGATGTGTCCTCAAAGTCAAATTGAATCGTTCAACCTTATTGGTACCATATTGATCCGTTTGGTGAATATATGTAGGTATAAGTTCTCGATAAAGACCAAGTCTATCGGTATATATTTTCTCAGCTTTTCCTACTAAAAGTGTATTTGTAACCATGCGTAAGCTTCTCTTAGATCGAGGGCCAAC
>JABSPG010000245.1 GCA_013214445.1 Ekhidna sp.
TCATCAGATATAATAATGAATGCATCAAGATAAGAGCTTTGCTGAGAGACTAAAGTGGTAAATCGATTGTATAAATCAAAATCAATATGGTTAAGTGAAAACGCCTGAGTTCCGATAGCCCTTTCAATACTTGCATATTCCTTTGATTTTAAGAAATAGATCATTGCATGAATTTGCTGGGCGATCTCTTTATCCCTGGTTTCATCTATCAACTTGATAACCGTATTCAACGAAACATTGTTGATTTCCGAAAATCGGCTGATTGATTCCTCAGAATCAATTTTGTTTTCGTCAATATTTTTTCTGAGTGCTGCAATTTTTTCGAAATGCGAATTGAGCTCATCCAGATCCTTTCTATGAAGCTCCATCAGCTCGTCCAACTCTCCTCCAGAAAGCTCGTTATAATATTGTTGCAACGTACTGTCTGTCCTGTCCCTTTGCCTATTTAGCTTTATCCCAAAGTTTTCTCCCTCGTTCAAGAGAAAGCCAGATGAAATACTTCGTTCTTTCTGCAGCTCATGAACTACATGATTGATTTCAACTCCAACTGTTATGGCTTTATTGAGCCTAACACTATCGGAATAATCCAAGTAGTGGTACCTAACTTGCAAATAATCAAATACCAGAATGATGACTATGAGCGGTATGATTATTACCGCAAACTTCAGTCTTATGGGTAGGTTGGTAAGTCTCTTTATCATCTAAAGATTGCTGCTGGCTATGCTAATACTTTGTCTACTACTTTCAAAAGGTCCTCTTCGGTGAACGGCTTAACGATATATTCAGATGCCCCGAGTGAGATACCTTTGTTTACTACTGTTTGCTGTCCCACAGCGCTAATCATAATAACTTTAGATGGGACGCCTTCATCCTTGATTATCTTCAATATTTCAAAACCCATCATGTCAGGAAGTATATTATCAAGTGTGATCAAGTCAGGCTGCAATTGTAATGCTAAATCGATTGCACTCTCCCCATTTTGCGCCTCTCCAACTACCTGAAAACCAGCTCCCTCCAAAGCTGTCTTGATTAATGATCTCATGTATATCGAATCATCTACAATTAGTACTGTCTTACTCATTTGTTTTTATTCTTATTTAGTCTCTTATTAGTAAAATGGTTTGGCGGTAGGTATTTTGGGTGTCAGTTAGATCAAACTAGATCTTTAATTCTATCAACAAATTTATTGTGAAACACCCAAATAAAATCTGGGCATATATCTAGTTCCTTTCCCTTAAAAACGGCTTTAAAATGAATGATAGATTCAAACTCACTCGAGTCTTTTACAATAAAATCATTTAAATCAGTGGCTTTCATGACCTTTAAGGATGGAACATCCCCATAGATTTCCATATCAAGTGAATTGGAAAACTCTGTTATGACAGCAGCAGATACCATATTATCAATCTCAGTCAGAAATCCAAGTTTCATAATTGTACTTTCCTTAGAGTCATCTTTTGCTACACTTTCAGGAAGGCATGCTTCATACAATTTTGCTACCTCTTTTTCAGAGAAAATCAAATGACTTGTTCCTTTCAATTCTCCCATCAACTCTGTCTTAATCAAATGCACCTCCTGATCAGGACCACCAAATCTATCCATGTCTAAATCTGCACTAACATAGTCTACTTGCTCTATGCTAATTGGACTTTGTAAGATCATCTCCATTGATGCCTTTGCCATTGATAAGCCATCAAAAATCAATTTGGTGGCTACTTTCATTTCAGACTCATTCAAATTCTCTATCATTTTTGTTTCTTAAATCGCTATAATGCGCTCTCAAAATAGTGCTTTATTCTCAATACAGCATTGTCTTTGGGCGAACGAATATGATCATTTATCGAGTTGATTCAATATAGCTAACAATTCATTGTTATCAAATGGCTTGACGAGGTAATATGAAGCTCCATATTCCTCGGCTTCCACAATTGCCGACTGTTGTCCAACAGCACTAATCATCACCACTTTAGATTCTACTCCTTTCGTCTTCATTATCTTAAGAATATCCAAACCAGTCATGTCAGGAAGAATATTATCGAGGGTAACAAGGTCCGGCTTGAGATCAAAAATCATATCAATGGCCATTTCACCGTTCTTAGCTTCACCAATCACTTCATATCCCTTTTCTATTAGCAGGGTTTTCAACGTGGATCGTATGTAAGTTGAATCATCTACAATAAGAACTCGCATAGCTTCTAATTTTAACTCGGTATCTTTTTATAAATACGTGTCTTAACATCATAGATGCTGAACTTTGATTTCCCATACTCTGGCATGATATCATAATAACCAATTACAAGAAAGCCATCATCTTTCAAAGCTCCATGAAGCAAATCCAAGACTCTCTTCTTTAGAACATCATCAAAATAGATCATCACATTCCTGCAGAGGATGATATCAAACTTATCATCCATACTATCAGTGACTAGGTTATGGTTTCTAAAAAACACATTAGTGGTGTACCTAGGCTTTATATTTGCATATTTATCATGGTAATCAAAATAGTCAGCCATATCACGGCCAGGAAAGAACTTCAGAAAAGGAACTAAATATTGCTTTAACGTCAAGAGAGAATAATGACCTTTCTTTGCCTTGTTAAGTGCAGTCTTACTAAGGTCAGTGGCAGTTAACCTAGCAGAATTCAACAGGTTCAGCTTTTCCAGTACTATATTCATTGTATAGACTTCCTCACCTGTAGAACAGCCAGCATGCCATATCTTGATTGACCTGTTCTTTTTCGTGATCTCCGGAATGACTTTATCTCTCAGATTTATCCAAACATCAGGATTTCTGAATAGCTCTGTCAGATTTACAAGAAGATCATCTATCGCATTTATAAAAAATTCATTGTCCTTAAGAACTGAAGACCAAAGCTCAATAATCGACTCCATATTGTGCTTTAACATCAACCTTACAATGCCTCTTTTGAGTGAGGATCTTTCGTAATTTGTGAAATCTAGCCCATACCGATTGTTTATCGCTTGCATGAGAGCTGTTAGCTCTTCATCACTGATCATATCGGTAGTTATAGTGCTGATAATTAAGCAGTTTTATTTGCTGACTGGAATAATAGATCCATGATAGAAGCTACGTCTAAAACTGGACAGACGTTTCCTGAACCTAGAATAGTTGTCCCACTTAGTAGCTTACTTGTGTCTAAAGGTTTTGGTAATTTCTTTTCAATAATTTCTTTCTGACGTTGCAATCGATCCACCACTAAACCTAGAAGACGACCAGAATGAGTAGTGACAATTACGTTTAGTTCTGTATTATCATCAAGGTCTTTTAAAACCTGCTGACCTACTTCAGTCTGATCTATTTCTGCAACATTTTTAATCTCTAATAGGCTACTTAGAAAGATAATTGGTAGCGATCTATCTTGATAGTCCACCATTAGGCTATCCCCAACTTGATGCAGTTCACCCTTTTTTAGATATGCGACAGAATCAATATAAGTCAGAGGAATGGCAAAATCTTGCTTGTTTATCTCAAATAAAAGTGCGCCCTTCAAAGCTAGTGAAGAAGGCAAAACAAGGTGAATGGAAGTACCTAAACCCAATTTAGTATCTACCAAAACCTGACCTCCAATTGATTCCACTGATCTTT
This sequence comes from Ekhidna sp., assembly GCA_013214445.1. Lineage (GTDB taxonomy): Bacteria > Bacteroidota > Bacteroidia > Cytophagales > Cyclobacteriaceae > Ekhidna. The sequence goes on from JABSPG010000245.1 coordinate 3,607, forward strand.
TTACAACGTCCATTCCTACCCCTCTTCCTGAGATTTCTGTCACTTTTTCTGCACTTGAGAAGCCGGGTTCAAAAATGTATCTGATAATCTCGTTTTCAGACAGACTGTTGGCTACATCCTGCGATACCATTTTTTGCCTGACTATCTTCTCCTTGATCTTTTCAGTATTGATACCCTTACCATCGTCAGATATAGTAATCACCACACTGTCCTTTTCCAACTTAGCATCCAAAGTCACACTAGCCTTTGGCGGTTTGCCTGAATCATTTCTTTCCTCAGCAGATTCAATGCCATGTCCCACAGCATTTCTGACCAAATGAACCATTGAATCGCTGATAATTTTTAGAATATTACGATCAATCTCAACTTCTGTACCCTTTAAGATTAGCTCCACATCTTTCTTTTCAGTGGATGCTGCATCACGCAGAATTCGATGAAATTTATTAAATAGAAATCCCATCTGAACCATGCGAACATTCATGATCCCATAGTGAAGATTAGAAGAGATTCGTTTTATTCTTTCAAATTCTAATGTACTCTTACCTTCCTCACCAAAAAGTGCAATCAGTCTATCACGTTCAATAACAAGCTCTCCCACCATATTGAGAAGCTGGTCCATCTTCTTTACTGGAATTTGTACAACATCGGCAAACTGAATGTTGCTACCTGCTCCTGAATCCCCTTCTTCTACATCAGACGAATCACTTTCTTCAACAGCAACTTCATCCTTTTGTGGTTCATTATCTTCGACCTCTTCGGACTTACCAGCATTCTCCTCTCTTGCATTCTTCAGATAGATAGCGAGCTTAGTCTTGATTCCCAGGAAACTGACCCGTTCGCCGGATGTTACTGCATTGATAAGTCCTCCCAGTTTATCATTAGCTCTGAAGAGACTATCAACGAGTTCTACATCTAATTGAATTTCTCCGCTCTTTATTGCCCCAAATACGTCTTCAACGGTATGGGCAAGCTCTGCAATCTTGTCAAAGCCCATTCCCATTGCATTTCCTTTGAGCGTATGAACTATTCTGAAAATATTGGTTACCGTCTTCTTGTTTGAATGATCTTTTTCCAGATCAACAAATAGCCGGTTTAGCTCCTCAAAGTTTTCAAGGGCTTCTGTCAGAAATAATTCTCGGTATTCTTCCTCCTTAGATTTCACACTATAAGTTTTTGACTAAATACTTTCCTATCTCACTTATATCTAATGAAACATCAACGACCCCTGCCGCGCAAGCAGCCTTTGGCATTCCGTAAATCACACTACTCTCTTTGTTTTGAGCTATCGTATAACCTCCTGCTTCCTTTATCGCCTTCATCCCCTTCACACCATCTTTTCCCATACCCGTCAGAATAACCCCAACCATTCTACTTCCATAGACTTCAGCTGCACTAAGCATCATAGCGTTTATGGATGGGTTATTGTACTCCTTAAATTTTTGATCTGTAAAATCAACAACCCCATGTCGATTGCTTCCTTTGAAAACGAGATTGGAATGACCCGGGCAAAACATCACTTTACCAGGAACTGGCTCATCTCCCTCCATCGCAGCAACGACATCAAGTTCCGTTAGAGAATTAAGTCTTTGAACAAATGGAGGAATAAATGCCTGAGGCATGTGCTGGCATATAACAACTGGTATGTCAAAATCTGCCGGAATGACGGTTAAGACTCTCTCTATTGCTGTGGGGCCGCCAGTGGAAGCTCCAATGGCAATCAAATCAAACCTACCATTCTTCTTCGCCTTTAGAACTGGCTTGCTAGGCTTTACTTCTGTGATTCTTGAGGGTTTAGCTCTTGATGCGCTCTTCACCTTATTAATAAGCTCAGAACTTATCTCCCTCATCTTGGACTTGTTCCTATTTGGCTTATTCATATAATCAACCGCTCCACTTTTAAGGGCATCAAAGACCGGTTGCAAATCTGTATTCCCAACAGAACTAAGTATGAGGATCGGTGTAGGAACCTCCTTCATGATCCCTTTAACAGCATAAAGACCATCATAATCTCCCATATTGAGATCAAGGATCACAACATCAGGCTTTAATTCCTTAGTCTTTGCAATAGCCTCTAACCCATCATTGGCTGTACCCACAACGTCTATATCACTATCTTCAGAGACCAAATCCGAGATCAGCAACCTCATAAAGGCCGAATCATCAACGATCAATATGTGCAGTTTTTTACTCATTCAGCTCTTCTCAGATACTTATCAGGTACAATTATCGCTTTGTCATTCTTTAATAGTTCTACTACATCCAAATAGTACACAAGCTTTTGTTCGTGATGTATAATGCCCTTTATGAAAGAAACGTCAAGTGTAGCATCCTCGATCATATCCATCGAACCTGATACTTCACTGCCTTTTATCTTAAGTGTACTAGGTAAGCTGCCTATCATCAGTGACGCTGGCACCTCACTTTTTCCTATCACCAACAAAAACTTAGCTAATTGATCTCCTTTGACCTTAAATTTTTCTGCCAAATCGTAAACAGTGTAGGTCGCACCCCTTATGTTGGCTATTCCTTTGATATGGTCGGGCGTATTGGGAGTTTTTGATAACATCGGTAAAGGGACAACCTCTTTCACCACTGATATTTCAACTGCGTAAGACTCACCGCCAACTTCAAAAATCACAAACTGTATAGTCTTATCTTTAATAGACTCAAGTTCAGACTTATATCGCTCTCGCAACTCCTTCTTTAGTGTATGAACCTCCTCTGCAATAAAAATT
>JABSPG010000246.1:0-2910 GCA_013214445.1 Ekhidna sp.
GTGACGAATTCCATATTATCGTTTCATTACCAAACATTGCTGAGATGTACTTTTATCTTAGATTCAAGTTTGAAGCAAAGTAATCATTATGCAGTGTTGGATAGAATACCCGATTTTGGGTATTTCATGGCATGATTATTTTCTTTTTTTTTGAAGTGAAAATGTAAATCACCCGGAAGTTGATGAGCGCGCCACTGCCACCCTTCAGTTTTTCTTACACTCCCAGTATTCCTGAAAACTTATTGAAGTTGAAGGCTTCAATAGCCATAACAACTTATCAGGCAGGTAAAGTGGTTTTTATTAGCCCTAAGGATGAAAATAATCTGATTGTATTACCCCGCTCTTTTGATAAACCTATGGGACTATGTCTTGAGGGAAACAAGATGGTACTTGCCACTAATGATGAGGTCATTACATTCAGTCGGTCGGAAGAATTAGGCACTCATTACCCCAATAAACAAAATACATATGATAGCCTTTTTGTCCCTAGATCTACTCACTATACTGGTAGGGTAGATATGCATGATATAGCTGTCGGTAAGAATAAAATTTTTGCTGTGAACACATCTTTTAGCTGTGTTTGTGAAGTTGGGGGTTGGGAAAATTTTAATCCGATTTGGCAACCAAATTTTATAGAGGAATTATCTCCTGGAGATAGCTGCCATCTAAATGGATTGGTAATGCATAACGATAATCCTAAGTATGTTACGGCACTTGGAAAAACCAATACCCCTCAGGGCTGGCGAGATAATATAGTAGATGGAGGATTATTGATAGATATCCAAAGTGATGAGATTGTATTGGAGGGTTTAGCTATGCCACACTCACCACAGATGATAAATGGTGAATTATATATGCTATTGTCTGCAAGTGGTCAGTTGATAAAAGTGGATCCAACGAAGAAATCATATGAAGTAATAAAGAACATTGGTGGATTCGTCAGAGGAATGGCTTATTACAACGATTATCTCTTTGTAGGAGCTTCAAAACTCAGGAAAAATTCATCTACATTTGCTAAGTTACAATTTGCCGAAAAAGCTGATTTCGCTGGGATAAAGATTTATCATCTCCCTACTGCTGCCTTAGTTGGGGAAATTGTTTTCGAATCTAGCGTGGATGAGATCTACGAGGTAGCGATCATCCCGGATTCCATACGCCCCAATATTTTAAATACTGTTAACCCTGTCCATAAACTTTCGCTGGAAATTCCAGGTAAGACTTTTTGGGCAAGGCAAACAAATGATGATACCAAAGACCACTGATAAAAGTCTGTCAAAATGAATCGACAAAAGCACCTTTTTAATGAAATGCTCAGAAGGTATAGAAAATACCTTTCCAAGCTCAATCGGTTAAGAGAGTCTAATAGAAACGAACATAGACAAAGAGTACTGCAAAAGCATATCAGTAGGCTACATGATAAGCTTTCTTGTCTAAATAGAAGTATCAGACTGGCTTCTGCTGGTGCATTGACAGTAGGATTGCTATTTCTGTCTGCTACCGAGGTACATGCGCAGAACTTTCCAAATTATGAACTTGACCCTTTTAATTTAAAAGGCTCTGATCTACCTGATATACAGTTTAATGCAGGAGATAAATTTGGGACTCCTGCATTTGCAGACTTTGATGCGGATGGTGATCAAGATCTCCTTGTAGGAACAGCAGATGGTAACATTTTTTATTATCAGAATACAGGTAGTGCTACCGCTGCATTTTTTGCCACTCCTACAACTAGCCTTTTGAATACAGCATCTTTTGCTGATCGAGTTCATGTAAGTATTGCTGATTTTGATAAGGATGGAGACTTTGATGTAATTGCTGGATCTTACGACGATAACAACATTTACTACTACGAAAATACTGGTAATTCAAACTCTCCTACTTTTGGCTCTCCAACTGTTAACTTAGTAGGAGGCTTTACTTTTGATAACAGTGGTCTTGGATCGAGAATTAGACCGACTCTTGTAGATATCGATGATGATGGTGATTTAGATCTTTTCTTTTCCCACAATAATAACGATGCACTATTTCTACAGGAAAATACTGGAAGTGCACTTGGAGCACGTCAAGCCAATCCATTTGGAATAGACTTCAACTTCTCCAGCTATGGGTACATGGACCCCAAGTTTGTAGATATTGATGGAGATGGTGATCTTGATATTTTAGGAGCATCTGATGTCAGTGATCAAATTGTTTTTTTTCAAAATAGCGGGACCTCTTCCACGCCATCTTTTTCGTCACCTTATGTGATTGATCCTTTTGGTTTCTTTGGTCAGGCACAAAATGGAAATTTTGGTCTGGTAGACCTGGATGGTGATGGCGATTTAGATATTCTGAGTAAGCCCTATGGAGGTACCTTCGGGACAGAGTTCGCTTATTATCCAAACCAGCAAGTTGATAATGCCATTTTTCAAGGACCTAGTGCAGGTGTTTTTGGTCTTCCGGCGAGTTCGTCAGTGCCTGCTTTGGAATATGCGAAGTTTGCTGATTTAGATGGTGATGGGGATCTTGATTTGCTAAATCGAGGAAGTTCTTCATTTCGAATGGTGGAAAATATCGGTAGTACCTCTTCCGCGAACTTAGATTTTGGAAATATCAACAATGCTTCCGCACTGAATTTGGCTTTTGATTCGCAGGGCTATTATGAGTTGGGCAATGTATTCGCTTTTACTGATCTGGATGGTGATGGTGACGATGATTTGGTGATGACCTATAATACAACCAAGGATCAGTTTAGGTACTCGCTAAATAACGGGGGTACTTTCACAGATGAGGTTGATGTTGCTAGCCTCAACATATTAAATAGCCTTGAGGCTTTGGTCGGTGGTCTGCCATCTACGATCTACAATTTTGATTTCGGAGATTACAACGGAGATGTTCGAACAAATGACTTGATCATAGGCCTGGAGAATG
>JABSPG010000246.1:2920-6336 GCA_013214445.1 Ekhidna sp.
TGTTTACTGATAATGATGTATTCACAGCCTTGAATGGATGGGTTAATGGCGGAAAAGTGACGGATATTCTGGATGGAAATACCAATGACTACACCAATGCATCTCCGTCCTTTGGAGACTTAAATACCGATGGAAATGATGACATCATAGTGGGATATTCAAATGGATTGACTCGTGTTTTTTTGGGTGATGGAGCAGGCGGTTTTTCTGAAACCGATGCTTTAGCCTATGGATTTAGCTCTCCTGCTCCCGACGATAATTTCCAACAGATGCCGACACTTATTGATATCGATAGTGACGGTAATAACGATGTGTTTATTTCGCAGCGAGGATCTGATGGAGTTGTACACTTCTATGACAATACCCTGCCGCCCGTACCGCCTAAGATCATTTCCTTTAACGTGGGCGATACCGACAGCAACGGTGACATGAACAGAGCTACTGTGACGTTTGACAAGCCTGTAGATGTGCTAGATCCATTAGGTGCTTCAGATGGTTTTGACGCGTTGGATTTGCGAGACGGAGGCACGCCGATACCTCTTGATAATTTTGATTTTGGGCAAACGAACTCCAACACGCTTACCTTAAACTTCTTTAATAATCAAATACCAGGGACGGATATTTCAGGGATCACGTTGACCTACAACCAAGGTGGTACGACATCCATCGTCGAGGCTGGTGGTAGTCTGGAACTCAATAACGGTGATTCTCCCACGATCATTATTGACGATGCGCCACCCATTCTTTTGACTGCATCGTCTAATCCCGTGGACAATCAGACCAATGTTAATCCTGCAAATAATATTACCCTGACCTTTTCAGAGCCTGTTGTAGACGCCTCAGGTACATTCACAATAGTAGATATAACAGGTGCAGGCGCAGATGATAGAGTCATAGATGTCAGTGACGCGACCTATTCTGGATCGGATGTCATCATCAATCCCGTTACTGATCTACTCGAATCAAATCAATATGCCATCAATATTAGTAGTGTAGCACTGGAGGATGCTGCATCTCCGAGCAATGGATATCCAGGCATTTTCAACAACGTTACCTATAATTTTACCACAGGTGATTTTACACCTCCTGGTTATTCCACAGCACCTTCGATAGCTTCGGAGACTACTGAGGGCTTTCTCATTCAAGCAGGAATTAACGAAGTGTCTACCCTTTATTTTGCCGTGGTTTTGGATGGCCAGTCGGCTCCAAACGCTGCTGCCATCATAGCAGGAGTTGGTTTTGAAGCAGCAGGAACCAGAGCTTACAACGCATTCGATGAGTTGCAGACTGCTGTCACGGGACTAACCTCTGGTACTGCTTATGATGTATATCTGCTTGCAGAGGATGCCGTAGGCAATCAAACGACGATTACTCAACTGGATGTAGTGACAGTTACTGCTCCCTTTATTGTGTACAGTGCTTCTTTAGACCTTAACCAGAAAACACCAGTTTTTCAAGGTCCTTCACTCACACTTAATGATGGTACACCAGCAGGCATCACCTTCGACAATGAAGGAACAAGGATGTATATCTCTAATCAAAATGCCAATACGATTGAGCAGTTTAGTATTAGCAATTTTGACATTACAAGTGGAGGCACTTCCGAAGGTACTACTTCTTTGTCGGGTATCAACCCGTCGGGCTTGGAGTTTAGTCCAGATGGTCTGAAGTTATTCGTCATCTTAGTTTCCTCAAACTCCGTGCACCAATACAATTTGGCAAATCCCTTTGAGATTTCAAGTTTGATCTTGCCAAACGACAACACCCTAAGTGTGGGTACATTGGCGAGAGATATAGAGTTTGGCGCTGATGGCAACAAGCTTTATGTGCTAAGATCATCTACTGATGATATTACCCAATACGATTTACCAACAGCCTATGACCTTACCGGAGCGGTATCTCAAGGATCTGTTGCTGTATCAGCACAGGATACTGACCCCAATAGTTTCTTTTTCGACCCATCGGGCGAGCGGTTGTTTGTGGTTGGTACACAAAATGACGACATCTATCAATACTCTTTGGGAACTCCGTTTGATTTGTTAGGAACCTTTACCTACGACAACATAAATTTTTCCGTATCGGGGCAAGACTCTAATCCTTCAGCCGTTAGCACAGATGCCAGTGGCACCAGACTTTATATGGTTGGTACACAAAATGACCAAGTTAGTCAGTATGATTTAGGAACAGCGGCTTTTCAGGAGGGAGCAACAAATGATGAATCGATGGATGGGTCATTGATCGTCAGTTTAGTAAATGAAACATTTACAGGTGCCACTGAGGTAGAAACCAATCTAACCGTTTCTAATTTACCCTCTGGGCTCACCCCATCGGTGGCATTATCAGTAGGAAATACCGTAGCAACTATCACGTTGACAGGCAATGCAACTAGTAATGAAAGCAGTGATAACGTTGCAGACCTTCAGTTCACTTTTGCGAATGGCGCTTTTACCGGGAATGATGCATCTGCGGTCAACAACGCAATAGCAGCCAATTCTGGTTTGGGAATCACTTTTGATGATGGTGTTCCTTTCATTACTGATTGGATCACCACAGATGGTCAAATTACCATACCAACTACCACAGGAACTTACAATTACAATGTGCAGTGGTTCAACGAGACTTCAGCAGGTGTCGGGGACGGATCTTTGGCAGCACAGACCGGTGATGCTTTGATCACTGGACTGACCAACGGCCATACGTACCGAGTCGAGATTACCGGAGACTTTCCAAGAATCTATTTCAATAATACCGGCGACAAGGATAAGATTCAAAGCATCGATCAGTGGGGAGATGTCGCATGGACAAGCATGAACAATGCGTTTTATGGATGTACCAATCTTACGTATGCTGCTTTAGATAATCCGAACCTCAGCGGCGTGACCAATATGCAGCAGATGTTCTTAAATGCGTCTTCTTTCAATGGAAATATTGGTAGCTGGAATGTGAGCACGGTGACCGATATGAGCAGCCTGTTTAGCGGAGCAGTGTTGTTCAATCAGGATTTGTCCAGCTGGGACGTTAGTGCAGTGACGCAGATGGACGCAATGTTTTTAGGGGCAGATGCCTTCAATCAAGATATTGGAGGATGGGATGTTAGTGCGGTCACTGATATGTCATTCATGTTTAGAAACGCTGACGCATTTAATAATGGAGGAGCCCCCTTGCTATGGAATACAGGAACTGGGACTGGAGCGGTCACAAATATGCTGCGAATGTTTCAATCAGCAATTGCTTTCAATCAGGACATAAGTACATGGGATGTAAGCTCTGTCACAGATATGAGTATCATGTTTTCAGAGGCAGACGCCTTCAATCAGAACATAGGCGGTTGGGACGTAAGCTCCGTTACCAACATGACGCAGATGTTTATGCGAGCGGATGTCTACAATAACGGCGGCCAACCACTCACATGGACA
>JABSPG010000247.1 GCA_013214445.1 Ekhidna sp.
TCTTCACCATCAATAATAAAAGTTCCGTTGAATATTTTGTGTCGACAGTGCTCGGAGTTGATCTGAGAAAAGCCAAATACTTCAGAATCTGTTAGCGGCCGCTCGATCTCTTTCGATACATTTTCGAGATAAGCAATTTCTTCTTCACTGAGTGCCAACCCTTCCTCTTGGTTGTAGGAATGGATATCTTCAATATGCTGGATAGGTTCAGGAGCTCGATCAAGTGTGAAGATATCTTGATTCAAGCCGTCGTATACTTGTTGCAGCATGGGATCAAATGCTGCCGTCGAGTCTTCCAAGAGGTAGGTTTCAATCCGAGAGATCTTTTCTATGCCAGCATTATGAGCAATATCCGTGGCATTGGTACTCCAAGGGGAAATCATCTCTTTTCGCTGGCCAATAAATGTGCCTTTAATCTCCTTGCTGTCAATCGGATTGGCGCCTGAGAAAAGCCATTTAAGCTTGGTTAACTCAACCTCAGAAAGTGGAGAAGGAACACCAACAGCAATAACTGAATCTTGGGTTTTTTGAAAGAATTGAATCATGAATGGAAGCTCATTTTGAAGTGCGCAAAAGTAACGCTTTTGCTACGCTTTAGCTTACTCCAATTTCAACAATTTCTTGATTGATTTCCGTAGTGCTCCTACCGTCATTACTGAGTATCCAATCACCACTTTTTCGATTGTTCCTGACCTATCTACTACAAAATGTGTGGGGTAAGATCTAACATTCAGTTCCTGGCAAAAGTCCTTCACATCGCTGACAATGTTGTACTCAAAATTTCTCTTTTTGAGGAATCTATCTGTCTCAACCTTTTCATCAAATGTTGGTGCTAGAAAGACAACCTCATCCTTGTATTCTTCTACTAACTCATTGAGCTCTGGGATTTCTTGGATGCAAGGACCGCACCTCGAAAACCAAAAGTTGAATAGAACGATTTTCCCCTTTAGTTCGTCACTTGAGTATTGAATTCCATTGATGTCAGTCAGATTATAGTTTGGAAAGGGTTCTCCTTTCATTCGTTTGACCTCTTTTTTTGCTTCAGCGACCTGTTTTATCTGTTCTTTGGTAGGCTGAGAACAGGCAAGTATCGGAATTGAAAACGTAAGAATAAGGAGTATTAGGTGTTTCATTGGTCTTTGATTGTAATCAGTTTAGCTACTTCTACTTTGATCAATTGATGGTGTTTGAGAGGTAAGATATTTACTTCGAATTTCCCCATTTGTTTGATCGAAGGTAGTATATCTTTAGGATGAATGATACGGTCTTTGCTTCCCAAGATAATTTGCTTTTTAAAGTTGCTTTGTCTGAATGCAGTATAAATGTCTGTTTTTAGGTACCCCAAGCTCTTAAAGTCATTCCACGAACGGTACACTTTTACCCTTTTCTCTAAGTCACCAAGCTCTTTCCTTACGAAATCTCCTAAATATGGGTTTATCAATTTGACATGCTCATTTATGTTCACTAGTTGATCAAGCCTTTTTGGATGATGCATAACATACCTGAAGATTCTTCTGATTCCAGGGTATGTCGCTAGCTTATACCAAATGGAGAGAAAAATGGCATCTGGAGCGATCAAGGTAATTTTCTCTAGTCTTTCTCTAAAAATGATTGCTGATGCAATTGCAAAACGTCCCCCTAGGCTGAATCCGATAATTGAAAAATGCAGAATCATTTCTTTCTCTAGAAATGTGTCCAGGGTTTGCTTCCAATCTTCTTTACTTAATGCTCCATGAGTTCTATTACTCTTTCCATGATAAAATAGGTCGAAGGAATAAACGGTATATCGAGGTGTAAGGACAGGTATCCAATCCTGAAAAATCCGATGGTCTTGACCAAAACCATGAAAAAGAAGCAGTTTCTTTTCGCCACCAGGATACTTTTCGTAATAGAGGTGTCCATTTTTTGTTTCAATGAACGTCATAGACTTGCGAGTAAGTAGTATGCAGAATGAGACAATTGTTTCAATTTTTTTTCTGGGAATTACAGAACAAAATAAAACTATCTGCGTTCTTTTGCACTGAGGAAACTTTTGAGATACTTAAAGTTTCCTACGTTTTCATATCCTTGAGAAATAGATAGAATTGCTTTTGGAAGCTAAAGAGAAAATATTAGACAGTGCGGAAGAACTTTTTATTCAGTTTGGAATAAGGAGTGTGACGATGGATGATGTTGCTCGAGAGGCCTCTATGTCAAAAAAGACACTATATCAACACTTCGATAACAAGGATGGACTTGTGTATGAGGTGGCTCTAAATCACTTTGAGAAAGAGACCAAGGAGTTAGAAGAAATATACGGGAATTCCAATGATGCAATACATGAAATTCTACTTGTTTCGCAGTGTTTAAGAAAGCATGTTTTTCGAATGAATCCTTCCTTACTTTACGACATGCAGAAGTATCATGGCAAGGCCTGGGATGAATATCAGAAGTATAAACACTCCGTTATTAGAGGGCACATTGAACAGAACATCGAAAGAGGGAAAGAAGAGGGGTATTTTAGGAGGGAGTTAGATGCTAAGGTTCTGTCAATCTTGAGGGTAGAGGGGGTTCAGTTGGTTTTGAATACCAAAATTTTCCCTAGAGAGGAATTCCACTTTCCCAATGTGCAATTACAAATTTTGGATCACTTTGTCCATGGATTACTTACAGACCTAGGGAAAGATAAGTACGAGAAATACACGGAAGATGAAGATTTACTCATTACCACTTACAATAACTAATTGAATTAAAATATCTAATCCAATCACAACCAAAAATTACAGATGACTTTTTCAAAACTTAAACTACCCTCGATGCTGGCACTACTGGTGCTAAGTAGTTTTGGGTATGGTCAGACCGCAAGGTTTGGTGTTGAGGAGTGCATGGCCTATGCGATCGAAAATGAGGCTAACTCTATCAATGCAACGCTTGATGAAGAAATAGCAGCCTTAAGTGTGAAGGAAACGATAGGTATCGGACTACCTCAGATCAGTGGTTCTGTCAATGTTCAGCACAATCCCGATCTACCAAGGTTCTTTTCTCAATACGACCCTAATTCAGGTTTTGGTATTACTCAAGAGCAAGCACAGTCTCTTGGAATACAGCAAGGGGATGTTTTTGGGGCTCAGAACTTCTTTCAGTTACAGTCTAATGGAGATATGAATCTTTCTGTAAATCAGCTGATATTCAATGGATCGTACATTGTTGGCCTGCAGGCAGCTAAGACGTATAAAAAATTAGCAGCGAAACAGAAAGACTACACCCAGAGCGAAATAAAGGCGGCTGTAGCAAAAGCATACTTCAATGTCTTAATCAATGATGAAAGACTGAAATTGTATGAGTCAAATATTGATCGGTTGCAGAAGCTTTATGAAGAAACGGAAGCACTTAATGAGAATGGCTTTGTTGAGAAAATCGAGGTAGACCGATTAAAAGTTACCCTCAACAATGCAAATACTCAGCGCAATAACTATGAAAACCTTGCTGATCTCTCAATGAAGTTGTTGAAGTTTCAAATGAATTACCCCTTGGACAAGCCTTTGGAATTGGAGGGATCCATTTCGGATTTTGTAGACGGTGAAGTTCAAAACATTCCCCAGGAGTATGACCTTGCGAATCGAAGTGATTATCAGACAATGATTACCAACAAGGAATTCCAGGAACTCAATCTAAAGAATATGTATGCTGGAGGCCTCCCAGTAATTCAGGCATTTGGCACATTTGGTGCCAATACTCAGTCTACTTCTTTTGGTGGATTATTTAAACAAGAAAGCAGTTTCAGTGGAAATTCACAAGTCGGCCCAGATCGATGGTTCTCTTACTCTGCAATCGGTCTACGACTAAACTGGTCATTGTTTACAGGTCTGCAGCGAAACTACCAAATACAACAGCAGAAAGTAGAAATTAAGAAGTTGGAGAATAGTCTGTCACAGTTCGAAACACAGGTTAGGATAGAGGTAGAACAGCAGGGAATTCTTCTGAAGAATGCCAATGAAAACCTTGCAATCCAAAAGGAAAACATGGAGTTGGCTCAGAATATTTTCAATATATCCGAAATAAAGTACAAAGAAGGCGTGGGATCTAGTTTGGAGATAGTGAATGCCGATAATGAGCTAAAGCAGGCTCAGACTAACTTCTTTAATGCCTTATTCGATGCAGTGATTGCAAAGATTGATTTGACTCGTGCAATTGGTGCAAGAGACTAATTATCAACCGAATACACTTACCTGAAAAAAGATTAAAAACTACAGAAAACCAATAAGATCATGCAAAAGATCAATCAAATACTAACCTTATTCTTAGCCATAGCAATTGCAGCTTGCGGAGGAGCAGATTCTTCTGTTAGTAGCATTGTTGCTGGCGGTGACCTTGAGACAATCAGAGCCAAGAAGAAAGAGCTTGCAGGTCAGTTAAAACAAGTGGAGCAGGATATTTCGATCCTGGATTCTGCAATTGCAGCCAACACGGTTAATTCTAATTTGCCATTGGTCACTACGATTCAGACCAATTTAGAGGAGTTTTACCATTTTGTAGAGCTGCAGGGAGATGTAACCACAAAACAAAACCTATTGATCTACCCTGAAGTGCCAGGAACCCTGCTAAAAGTTTTTGTCGAGGAAGGACAGAGAGTGAACAAAGGTGCTTTGTTGGGAAAGATTGACGATGGGGGGCTAGGTAGCCAGCTAATCCAAATGAAGACTCAGTTGGAATTGGCTAAAACAACATTTGAACGTCAAGAACGCCTTTGGAATCAGAAGATAGGCAGTGAAATACAATATCTACAAAGCAAAACCAACTATGAATCTCAGCGCAATGCAGTAGCTCAGATGGAAAGTCAGTTAGAGAAGTTTAACGTTAGAGCTCCATTTTCTGGTGTAATTGATGACGTAATTAAGGATCAGGGATCTGTAGTTAGCCCTGGTCCTGGCTCAGAGATTTTCAGGATTGTCAATTTATCCAATATGTACATTGAAGTGTTGGTGCCAGAGTCATACATTACCAGTGTGATCCCGGGTAAAGATGTTAAGGTGTTCTTTCCAGTATTGAATAAGTCTATTGATGGAAAAGTAAAAGAGACGGGGAATCATATCAATCCAAACAACAGGTCATTTACTGTTCGTATTCCTGTTTCAAATCAGGGTGGGATGATTAAACCAAATCTAATGGCCAAAGTCGAGATCAACGATTATTACAGTGAAGAGGCCGTACTGATCCCTCAGAGCATTATAAACGAAAACGCAGAGGGTGATCAATATGTCTATGTTGTAAAAGATGTGAAAGGTGATAAGACTGCCACTGCTAGTAGGGCAATCATTACGACTGGGCAAACGCAAGGCGATCGTGTTGAAGTGCTTTCGGGTATTGGTCCAGGGACTAACCTAATTGTGGAGGGTGCTAGAAGCGTCAAGGACGGCCAAGAAGTTAAGATTTTAAAGAACTAGACTATGTCAGATTCTAACAAGAAAAAAGTAGATAAGGAGTTTAAACTGTCGTCCTGGGCTATTGATAACCCGTCCGTTATCTATGTGATGATTGCCATATTTCTTTATGTAGGATTTTCCTCTTATCAAGCCATGCCTAGAGAGGATTTTCCTGAAATCAAGGAAACCAAGATTTACATCAGTACTCCGTTTCCTGGAAACACTGCGGAAGATATAGAGCGATTGATAACAGATCCGTTGGAAGATGACTTGAAAGACGTCAGCAATGTGGTGGAAATTGTATCTACCTCACAGGAAGACTATTCAATCATTACGGTAGAGTTTGACGAAGAGATCACGGTAGAAACCGCTAAGCAAAAAGTCAAAGACAAAGTTGATGGAAGGAAAGCGGGTGAAGATTGGCCATTGTTTAATGGAGCTAAGGTAGAGCCCAATGTATTTGATTTGACGCTCTCCGAAGAGATGCCAATCATGAATATCAATATCTCAGGAGATTATCCAGTAGCTCGACTAAAGGAGTTTGGTGAGTATCTGGAAGATGAGATCGAGGATTTGCCAGAGATCAAAGGGGTAGACATTCGAGGGGCTCAGGAAAAGGAAGTAGAGGTAGCAGTAGATGTGTACAAAATGATGGCTGCCAAAGTGAGTTTTACCGATGTTCTTCAGGCTATCAGCAATGGTAATATGACCATGTCTGCTGGCAATATTAAAAGTAGCGGACAAAGAAGAACTATTAGAGTGCTTGGTGAGATCGAATCTCCAGATCAGTTAGAGAATTTTGTTGTGAAGTCTGAGAATAGTTCACCAGTATATCTGAAGGACATAGCTGAAGTTTCATTCAAAGAGGAGAGTA
>JABSPG010000248.1 GCA_013214445.1 Ekhidna sp.
AGGTGTGGATCATAAGAAGGTGCGGAGACTAGAGCAAGTATCTTTCCCGTGCTAGGTTCGATTGCGACCACACTACCCACTTTCCCTTCCATTAGTTTTTCCGCGTATTGCTGCAGTTCAAGATCGATGGTTAGTTTGATGCTTTCACCGGGTTTAGGTAAGGTGTCATAATCACCATCTTTGTACTCTCCTTTTACAATACCTTGGACATTTACTACCTTATAAGAAGATCCTCTTTTTCCACGTAAGTAGCTTTCATAGGACTTCTCTATCCCGCCAATGCCGATGTAGTCACCTGATTTGTAGTAATTGGTAGTATCTCTATTTAAAAAACCACTGCTTACTTCTCCAACGTATCCCACCACGTTCGCAAGTGAAGTGGTGTTGTAAGATCGAATGGTTCTGGGAAGTACATAGAAACCTGGGTATTGTATAAGCTGATCTTGTAGTTTGGCAAACAGTTTGTCGGACAGTTGCTCCTCTAGTTTAGAGGCTAAGATGGATGAGAATCTCTTGGCCTTTAAAAGCTTTTTTTCAAGATCCTCTCTTTCGATTCCCAGTAGTTGACAAAAAGCAGTTGTGTCTTCAATTCTAGCTTCTTTGGGAACGATCATCAAATCATATACCGGAGAATTGTAGATGACAAGACTATCTCTATTGTCGTATACCAGCCCTCGATAAGGGTATTGCACAATTTTCTGAACTACATTGTTTTCTGCAGCGATCTTGTAGTCATCTTCAATAATTTGAATGTAGAAAAGTCGTATGGCAAAAATGATAGCCGTAAGTATAATAAACCCTCTAATGATGTAGCTGCGCCCGATCATTCTCTACGATGTTTTGGGGTCACAGCGAAGTTGATCACAAATATGATGATGAAACTAAATGCAGTACTAAAAAACACCTTGCTAATTACCATACCAAATAAATGAACCCCGCCATTTTCAATAAAGAAGATAAGTAGGTGGTGTATCAGTATCAAGGGCACTGTGTACAAAATAAAGCCTGTTTTCCGTAAGAAAGCGACATTTAGGTTTATTACCTCTTGAAAGTCGTCATTGACAATATTGAGCCAGAGGTTTCTAATGAACATTATAAAGACACATGCAGAGGCATGTATTCCAGGTGTGTCTGAGAAAACATCGACAAGTAGACCGACAAGAAAACCGATCAGCATTAGATAGGACCGACCTAATGTTCTGGGTAGCAGGAGTAAAAAACCTATGTAGAAGAAACCAAAAGCTTTCTCAAAAAGTGTAATTCGGTGTACTAGCGGTAATTGTACCAGCAAAAGCAGTACAAAATTTAGTACTTGTTCTCTGATACTTATTCTAGTCATCGTATTCCAGTGAATCCTTTTCTTCCTTCAACAGATCTTTAATGATGAATACTTGATGTAGACTGGTGAAATCTGTAGCCAAATTAATTTTTGCTTCAAAGAAAGCCATATGGTCTTCCAGATTAGTTTCTTCCACGATTCCGATTAGTATATTTTCCGGGAATACGGAATTGAAGCCCGAAGTGACAATGGAGTCTCCTTTCCTCAACTTGATATGTCGAGGTACATATTTTAGACTTGCTCTATCGTACGTTTCTTGATCCCATTGAACGGTACACTTGGTTTCTGTCCTTCCAATTTTTGCTGATACCAGAACCTTCGGGTGCAGAAGAGAATAAATTGTAGCAAAGTTATTTGTAACTGCTTTTACTTGACCTACTGCGCCAAAAGAAGATATAACGCCCATACCCGGTTCGATGCTATCTTTCTTTCCCACAGCAACGGTAATGAAGTTGGTGCTTCTATCGAAACTGTTCTTAATAACCTTCGCTCCCAAAATGCGATAATTGGAAACAGTGTCTAGGTTATTACCCTTTTTATTCTGTAAGTTTTTCAGCGTCTGCTGAAGTTTCTCGTTTTCGAGCATCAATTGTTCATTGACCTCCTTAAGGTTAAAATAATTACTAATATCATTTGAAGTCGATATCGCTGAAGCCACAGCTTCATTACTGGAATTTAGAATTGAGGCGTTTTGTCTGGCGTTGAAGCTAAAAAGCAACCACAGACTTAGGATTTCCAATCCAAGAAATACAGCTATCTCACGTTTTTGATAGAGGAAATCTAACAGCCTTTGCATTAACCATTAGGTCATTAATACCGCTTTGAACTGATTGATGTTTTTTAAGGCAACACCTGTACCTCGAACTACTGCACGCAATGGGTCTTCTGCAATATGAATTGGAAGCTTGGTTTTCATAGCCAGCCTTTTATCAAGACCTCTAAGACTAGCACCACCGCCTGTTAGATAGATTCCATTATCGTAAATGTCAGCAGATAGTTCAGGTGGAGAGATTTCCAACGCTTTCAAGACAGCTTCTTCAATCTTAGAAACAGATTTGTCTATCGCAAAAGCGATTTCTGAATAAGAAATTTTAATGACTTTTGGAATCCCAGTCATGAGGTCTCTACCTCTTATTTCATAGTCTTCAGGAGCATCTTCATCAAGTTCAGTCAGCGCTGATCCAACTTCTATCTTCACTTTCTCAGCAGTTCGCTCACCGATCAAGAGATTATGCTGTCTTCGCATGTAATCCAGAATATCCTTGTTGAAGGAGTCACCAGCCACCCGAATAGACTGATCACAGACAATGCCGCTCAAAGCAATCACAGCAATTTCAGTAGTACCACCCCCTATGTCCACTACCATACTACCAATGGGCTGATCGATATCAATACCTATTCCTATGGCGGCAGCAATAGGTTCATGGATCATGTAGACCTCCTTTGCACCAGCATGCTCTGCAGAATCCCTAACAGCCCTTTTCTCTACTTCTGTAATTCCAGAAGGAATACATATGATCATTCTGTGAGAGGCAGGAAGGATACTCTTCTTGCCTTTATCTATCATTTTGATCATTCCTCGAATCATGTGTTCTGCAGCGTGGAAGTCTGCAATCACACCATCCTTCAAAGGTCGGATAGTCTTGATATTCTCATGCGTCTTTTCATGCATTTGCATGGCAGATTTTCCAATGGCCAGTACCTTGTTCGTATTCTTATCAATAGCAATGATGGAAGGCTCATCTACCACTACCTTATCCTTACTGATAATTAGTGTGTTTGCCGTACCTAAATCGATTGCTATATCGCTTTGGAAAAAATCAAAAAGACCCATGAATGCTTGTCAGAATTAAGCTACGAATTTAGGTTCGTTTTTGGATAAATACTAAGCCAAGATCGAATAGTCTTAAAACTTTCATTTTTAGGTAGTTGCCTTAGGTTGCTTTGCTTTTATCAAGCGAATTTTACCTCTGAGGTCATTGATGGTTTCCTTCGACAACTCCATATAGATTCGGAAGCTATCATTTGCAACAAGCTTTTCTTCTATTAGCATTTGGAATGCTTTGTTCTGTGCTGCTTGAACTCTCTTGACACGTGCCATGCCTTCTGGAATCTGTTTAATTTTAGGGATGTCATTCTTGATATTCATCAAATCTTCGTAGAACTCATCAATTTTGTCCTTCTTCTTCTGAGCTTGCCACTTAGTAAGTGAAACCAAACCACTCCACATTGCGATAATGATGGAGAGAATTACACCTCCTAGCTCTGCATATCTTTCCACGAAACTAGGTTCTTCCCGATCAAGAAAGATGCGAGACCCCTCATGCAGCGGTATATTTAGTTTGGCTCTGTCGAAATCCTCTTGCATTCCATCAAAAAGCAAAGGGTCAATGGATGTAAAGATTTGTCTGTTTCTGAGCATCGTTCTGGTAAGGTCATTTACGGCAACCTCACCCATTTCGGATCTTACCATCATTACCAGATCTAGCGAAAGGGTGACAATTGGCTGATCTGTGAAGCTCCAATATGAATCTTGAGGAATAACAAAGGGAGAAAGTCTTGGATATTTCAGTGTAATTCCCTGAACTGAGGATGCATCACTCAGATTTGTAGCATCATCGAAAGAAAAAAGGCGAAAACCAACATACTCCTCTAACTGTTGTTGGCTAAATAAATTAGTAAGCTCTGTTATAACTACAGCTTCGGATATATCATCAGTCACCTTTATTTGAGAGGAACTGAGTCCATAGTATGCCCATAAATCCATCATTATGTTGTATGTAGGTGAGTTTTCCTTTCCGATATAAATAGGTCCTGAATACATCAAATTTTGGAAACTGCTCCCATCTAACCCGTCCTTGAACAGAATGTGAAGTACCTCAGAGTAGACAGAAAAAGCTGAGCTGATTCCGGGCTGATAGCTGACATAATTCTCAACTAGCGCCATATCCACCTTTTGAGATGCTAAGCTGTCAAGGTTTGCATTGGTATTTAGGCCTTTTACCAGTTTTATGTCAACATTATAAAATTCACCTTCAAGTAACTCTTCCATTTTGAGGGCGATCTGCTCATTGGGGCCTTCTTCATTGTAAATGAATGTAAAAGTCGTCAGGGTCGGGTTGCAAGAGGTGACTATTGCTATGATGAATAATGGTATAATTCTCTTCATGTGTTGCAGTTTACGAGCTTTTTTAAAGTTAGTGCCAATTTTTTGTGTCTTCTATTTGACAATTGATAAAACAGCTAAATCCTCTCCAGTGGGCAATTTGCATTATTTTTAGGAGTACTTTTGCGGCAAATGTTAATTACAAGGTCATATTTGGACTAATTGCATGAAATTTGGGAAGTCACTGACTTTCATAAGCTATGAGTAAAAACCGCCAAAATTGGTGGTAAAAAACAACGATAATGAAGAATATTTCCTTCAAGGATAAGCTTAGTTACCGATTTGATAGTTTCGTCTCCCAGGGAACAATGTCAATGATCAAAGGGCTTGGGGTAATGTCCCTGATCCTGATCACCCTTTTTGGAGCGCTACTTCTTTTTATAGGTCTACATCCTGACCATGACGAAAACTTCAATTTCTTTGAGTCAATGTGGGTGAATCTCACTCATATCCTAGATCCAGGAGTACTGGGGAATCATGAAGAGAACTGGCCATTTCGCCTGTTTATGATGGTTACCACCTTCTTAGGTCTGATTATCATTTCTACATTGATTGGTTTGGTGTCAAATGGTATCCTTACCAAATTGGAGATTCTTCGTAAGGGACGTTCGTTCGTGATAGAAGAGGATCATGTCTTGATCCTTGGGTGGTCTTCCAAAATTTTTACAATTATTCCGGAGATCGTTGAAGCAAATGAGAATCAGAAAAGGGGAGTAATTGTGATCCTTGCTGACATGGATAAAGTGCTCATGGAAGATGAGATTAAAGATAAAGTTGGAAATACTGGAAATACGCAGGTAATCTGCAGAACGGGTAACCCTATTGACGTTCATGATCTACAAATTGCAAACCCATTCGATACTAAGTCCATCATCATTCTGGATAAAGAGAATGAGAACTCAGATAGTCAGATCATCAAAACCATCGTGGCGATTGTGACCGATCCGCAACGAGAAAAGCTCAGAGGTTCTAACGCTGAGAAGCCTTATCACATCACAGCTGAGATGGAGGATAAGAAGAACTTTGATGTGGCCAAGATGGTTGGAAAAGATGAGGTTGAGCTCATTCTTTCTGATGAGATTATCTCCAAGATCATGGTTCAGACGAGTAGACAATCTGGCCTAAGTGTGGTCTATCAAGATTTGATGGATTTTGATGGAGACGAAATTTATTTCGAAGATGCTCCAGGTCTAATTGGAAGGCCCTTCAGAGATGTTCTTTTTGCTTTCGAAGATTCAGCCATCATGGGTCTCCAATTTGCGGACGGAAGTGTAGCCATTAATCCTCCAATGGAAACAATATTTGGTGAGGGAGACAAGGTTATAGGTATCACGGAAGACGATGATACGCTAATACCAAATCTAGATCCGATAGATATCCCGTTCGAAAGTGTGATTGTTTACACAGAGCCTGAGCCTCAATCTCCTGAGAATCTTCTGATTGTCGGATGGAACAACAGAGCAAGGTACATTATTGGCGAGCTGGATAACTATGTTCCGCATGGCTCTGAAGTTAGAGTGGTTT
>JABSPG010000249.1:0-4482 GCA_013214445.1 Ekhidna sp.
CCTCGACAGATAGTCCTTTGGTTTCCTTCATGAAGAATATGGTGAAGATCACATGAATAAACACGAAGACCGCGAAAATGAGGAAGAGACCTCCTTGGAGGTAGTCGATCACATTTGGAAAATGGTCCACTAAAAAATCATTGACCACCATGGCCGTATTGGTAGGGAAAAGCTTATTTTTTTCCGCACCAGTTAGTTCGGTTACTTCTTCTCGTTTGATCTCTCCGTTTTTCAGTAGGCACTCTATGGAGATTCTCTCCCGGCCTTCCCTGGCATCCTTTTCAATGTAGTTTCTTTTCTGCACTGTAGATATGGTAGGGGCATAGGTAGAAGGTCGTCCAATACCCATCTCTTCCAGTTTTTTTACCAGGCTGGCTTCTGTATATCTAGGCGGATGACGGGTGAAGCCTTGCTTAGATAAAAGGTGTTTCAAATTCAATGATTGTCCCACACTTAATGGAGGAAGCATGCTTGCGTTTTCCTCTTCATTTTCCTCATCAGTGGATTCAATGTATACTTTCAGGAAACCCTCAAATTTGATTACTTCACCTTTAGCTACCAGCTTTTCGTCAGTTGTTGATATTCCTATTTTCGCTGTGGTTTTTTCCAGCTTTGCGTCGGACATCTGTGAGGCAATTGCTCGCTTCCAAATCAGGTCATACAAGCGGTTTTCAGCACTATCTGATCCGGTCGATTGGACTGTAAAATTTGTGGGTCTTATCGCTTCGTGAGCTTCTTGCGCACCTGCATTTTTGGTTTTGAAGACACGGCGATTAGCGTATACCTTTCCATAATTTGTTGAAATTGTAGAGGCCGCACTATTCAAAGCTTCGTCGGATAAGTTTACGGAATCAGTTCTCATGTAAGAGATCTTTCCAGCCTCGTATAGTTTTTGCGCCACCTGCATAGTTCGAGCTACAGAGTACCCTAGCTTTCGACTTGCTTCTTGTTGCAAAGTGGAAGTGGTAAATGGAGGTGCTGGTGATTTCTTTGCTGGCTTAGTCTCTAAGTTTTCGATTGAAAAATCAGCCCCGTTGCATTTGTCGAGGAAGCTCATCGCTTCTTCCTCAGTCTTGAATTTTTTTGGTAATTCTGCCTTTAGGACCTTGCTTCCCTTTAGGTTGAATTCAGCGGTGATTCTAAAAGAAGACTCAGGTTTGAAATTGGCTATTTCGCGTTCTCTCTCAACGACTAATCTAACAGCAACAGACTGGACTCTTCCGGCAGAGAGTCCACCCTTGATTTTTTTCCATAGAATGGGGGAGAGCTCGAACCCAACCAGTCGATCTAAAATCCGCCTTGCCTGCTGAGCATTTACTAAATCAATGTCTATTCCTCTTGGGTTTTGTATGGCGTTCTGGATGGCATTTTTGGTGATCTCTCTGAAAACAATTCTTCTTGTCTTTTTGTCATCCAAATCCAATGCTTCTGATAAATGCCAAGAAATAGCTTCTCCCTCTCGGTCATCATCCGATGCTAGATAGATTGTTTCAGCGCCTTTTGCGAGTTTCTTCAACTCTTTTACTACATCCTTCTTATCTTTTGATATTTCATAGGTGGGCTGAAAATTGTTTGCTATGTCAATAGCAGAATCGTCCTTTGGCAGGTCTCTTACGTGCCCATAGGAGGATTTTACTTCGAAATCTTTCCCCAGATATCCCTCGATGGTTTTGGCCTTTGCAGGTGACTCAACGATTACCAAATTTTTCCCCATGAATCTATTTTTTTGCCCTGAAAAGAAGTGTTGTGGCTACAATTAGTCGGTAAACATAACACCTCTCAAGAAATCCTGTTCAAAAACAAATCTGAAAAGACAAAAAAGATCTATTACACAACTTGGGATTTCGCATTTCTATATCTTTAGATTTCTACTAACCTAATCATGAAAAGAAAACTGCATCTTATTCGCCATTCTTACGCAGAAAATCCCACTAACTCGCAAAGCGACATAGATAGGAGACTTACCCTGGAAGGCCAGACCACCATTAGAGCTTTGGGCAGATATTTGAGTAATCAAGGTTTTGATCCATCAAAAATCTTGTGTAGTACAGCGGCAAGAACTCGTGAAACTGCGATCAATCTGTTGGAGGAGCTGGATCTCAGCGAAAGAATAGTGGATTATTTAGAGGTTATCTATAATGCTTCTTTGCGAGAATTGCTGGCACTGGTAAATGCCTGTGACGGTGGGCATAAAGAAATTGCAATAATTGGTCACAACCCTGCAATTACTTTCTTTGGAGAATACTTAACTGGGGCAGCCATTGGTAATATGCAGCCTTCCAGCATCGTTTCAGTAGAATTTGATAAAATGAAATGGGATGAGGTTTCTCAAGGTAATGGGTTATTTAAGAGCCATTATCATCCAAACTGATGATGTACAATCCGAGTGAGGTAGGTAAAAAGGGTAGCATTTTTGGTTTACCCTACTCTGAGAAGGAGGCTGACATTGTATTTATTCCTGTCCATTTAGACGTTACAGTTTCGTATGGTCAAGGCACAGCCAAGGCACCAGATTATATTCTTGATGAATCTTCGCAGTTGGACTTGTCACTAAATTCTATAGAGAATCCCTGGGAGTTGAAAATGGCAATGAGCGACCGATTGGTGCTAAAAAATCAAAACGAGATATATCGTGGTAGGGCGCTGAATGTTATAAAGTCCCTTGAAGCTGGTAAAAATCCTGATTCTGATCATTTAAGATACGTAAATGAGTATTGCGAGAAGGTACATGAAAGGGTAGAAGAAGCTGCAGTTACTATAGCGGAAAAAGGGAAAATTCCTTGCGTAGTGGGAGGTGATCATAGTTCACCTCTCGGTTTGATTCGAGCATTAACCAGGAGTGAGAGCTTTGGTATTTTGCAAATTGATGCCCACATGGATCTAAGGTCTGCATACGAGGGATTCATCTACTCGCATGCCAGCATCATGTTTAATGTTATTAAAGAGGGAAAGGTGTCCTCTCTGACGCAAGTAGGGATTCGTGACTATTGTGAAGAAGAAGAAGTATTTGTGAAGCAGTCTAAAAAACCGATTCATGTTTTTTATGATGAGGCGATCTATCGAGCAGGGATAAATGGCATTAACTGGATAGTACAAGTAGATCAGATTATTGAGACGCTCCCAGATCAAGTTTATGTGAGCTTTGATGTCGATGGACTTGATCCTTCTCTCTGTCCGAATACAGGTACTCCAGTTCCTGGAGGACTGCAATTCAATGACACCATTTACTTAGTGGAACAAGTTGTTCGTTCTGGTAGGCAAATCATTGGTTTTGATGTTTGCGAAACAGGTAAGAGTGCCTGGGATGCCAATGTAGCTTCAAGGGTTTTGTATCGATTAGCAGTGCTCACTGGAGTTTCAAACGGTTTATTGAAGTTTAAAGGATAGCTCTGATAGAAGTGCTCAATCCTTTTTGGATCATATTATCAAAGCTCAAAATTCTTCATCAAAAACTGAATAACTGATTGAAATTGAGCTAGTTGATTTTATTCAGATTTCCTATAAGGTTTTTGAATCTAGCTGTATTGTATTTGGCCATTCCATGATTTTCAGCCTGCACTATTCCTTGTTTATCCAGTAGATAGGTGGTGGGGATTGAGCTGGTATTGAAAGTGCTTGGCAGTGGTGATCTCAAAAAATATGTTGGGAAAGTAAATTGTCTTTTTTCTACGAAAGCTTTTGCCTTGTTTTCATCTCGATCCATTGAAATCATCGCAAATTTTAATTCACCTTTTTTTTCGTTGTATAGGTCTTGAATGTCAGGCATTTCTGCGATGCAAGGTGGACACCAAGTGGCCCAGAAATTAACAAAAACAACTTCTCCTTCAAGAGAAGAGAAGGGAATACTATTTCCTTGGAAGTCCTCTAGTATGAAATCATAACTCATCGGTTGCTTTCCCTCTTCAAATGTTGGTTTGATGATGCCAGTCAATACAACTATCTGCTGAATTCTTCCAATGATCTCAGTGTGCCAACCTCCCATATATATGATCCCAAAAATCGAGATTAGTACAATCCATTCTACCAGTTCTTTCTTGATCTTCTTACGCATCTTTTAGGGGTTTCAATCATACGTACATACATATTCCCAAAATAATTCCATTTTCGGACAGTCTTCTACACCATTAAATTTTAAAGAAACGATTTGGAATTTTTATAAATTGCACCTTTAAAATTCACCAGAGATGAAATTCAAGACTTTTGCGTACGTCACTTTATGTTTAAGTATCTTTACAGTTGACGCACAGAAGATCAAATACAAGGATTTACAGCCTGTATTGGCATCCAAAAACTACTCGGAGGGAATACCTAAACTCTTTCAGTTTCTCTCAGATCCTAAAAATGTTGATGAACCTAATGCTAATCTGCAACTTGGATTATGGCTAGAAGACCGATTTAAGAAATATGATGTAGTCAATGACTCATCAAAAATTTATGAAGTTGGTGACTCTGCAGTGTTTTATTTAGAAAGATCTAAGACCC
>JABSPG010000249.1:4492-6269 GCA_013214445.1 Ekhidna sp.
TAAGAAAAGAGATAAGTATTATCAAGCTTTTTTTAGGAGAGATCTTCGAACGGGGGAGTTTGGGATAAAAATCTCTGATGTGCACCTGGATATTGAAAAGAAGGTTGAATCTGTCGAACAAAGGATATCTGAAATTAAGGCAATGCACAAGAAAGTACTGAAGGTGGAAAAACACTTACAGGATGCCTTAGCAGATTATAAGGAGATTTCAAGTCAGTTTTCAAAATACAATGCCATGCTAATTGGAGCAGATGATGCTATGCAAACTAAGCTAGCTGCTATCGAGGAAAATGGAAGAAAATCCGAAGAAGAGGCGGAAGCAGTTCAGGAACTAGCAGAAACGCTTGGTGCCGATAAGTATCGCGATGATGCTCAATTGATGGAAATTGCTCAGTTTGGTGTCGATGGTCTTGACCAGCAAGAGATTCGTTCTGGGAGCATTACAATGTGGAATTATCAAGAGTGGGCAAGAGCAGCTAAATCAGAAATCATGGGGGGTATTGGTCTCTTTAAGACCATGATCAAAAACTTCTCCAATGAATCAAGAGACAAAAAGGAGAAGGCCAAAAAAGGTCAGAATGTAGAAATTGGAGAGTTTCCTTCAGATCTAAAATCCCAATTCGATAAATATGATCCAGGATCAACTGTGGAGTCGCTATTGAATGTGGAGCTATTGGAAGCTAAGGTAATCAAGCAAGTGGATTTGCAAATCAACCCGGCATTGATGGATTCTTCGCTCATTGGTCATCAGTTGGTAATCTATGAATCTGCTTTGGTATTAGCAAAAGACATGAATACGATCGTAGAGGGGATTTCAGCTGAAGATCTTGCCGTGTCAAAAACCAAGTATAAATCATACATAGAAAGCTTTTTTCAAGACTATGTTACGGCTTCTAAATATGTAACTGACATGCAAGTTTGGTCGAGAAGGCAGATTGATTGGTTGACCAATTCGATTGAATACTGGACAGAGCAAAATAGATGGGGTATTTATACTCCAGAGGAAATAGAAGAGGGAGAAGATCCAGAAATTATGTACCCGCTGTTCGTAACTGATATTCCGGAAAATGGAAAAATGACGTTGGATGTTCCAGTCAAGAATCCAGATGAAGTGGTGATCTACGGTCTGGAGTCAGAAGAAAATAAGGGTTTTATCTTTTCTTTCGGCCCTGACAGACGTGCACAGTGGAAACTAGACTTTGATCTAATCGAAGCAGAGGCACCTCAGTACGAAAGTGACTCAATTCCTACCGCTGAAGGTTCCAGTAGCTTTTATCTATTCGACAGAGCAGCGCAGGAAGAGAACTTCACGGTAGTAAGTTACACGGAAGGAGGACAGTTAAATTGGGCTACTACGGTGACCTTGTCAAAAGCACCTGTTGATTTCAAATTCGATGATTTGACGCAAGAATTGACGATTCTTTTGTATCCTGAGGAAGACTTGCCGTTGGATTCGGATGATCTTGGCTATATCGTGATTGATAGGTCAGGGAATGCGAGGTAGATTCAGACTTATTTTTCTCGGCGCGATTTTGAGTTGTGTTGGATGTTCGGATGAGGACATAAACGCAACACTGTTGAGTTCCCAGGTAGAACGGTTACTAAGTGGCCAGTTAGGGACAAAATCATGGGATCAGGTGGTGAATTCAACCAATTGTGTGGATTCATCATTTCTTTTGATCCAAACGGCCTCAGATTCATTGGATATATCATCCATTACTCGTTCTGGTAGCTGTGCTGGTTTTGACACGCTGCTCATTGGTCGGGCAGCTGTTTC
>JABSPG010000025.1 GCA_013214445.1 Ekhidna sp.
TGATGACCTAATTGAGAAGGTCAAGATGCTAGATATTGATGATGAGATGCTAGATCCATTGAAAACAGCGGATTATGATGGGTTTGTAAAACTAGGCATGCAATATGCAGATGCTGTAATCAATGCCAAAGAGGAGAATACTGAAAGCTTTAAGAAACTAATCCAAGATCTTGGAGATAAAAAGACAGATACAATTGAAAAAGATGAGAATTTTGAGGAGTCTTACTACAATTTGTATAATGAGCTTGTTAGCTAAGAAGAATTTCTGTCTTAAGATTTTTAAACCGGGATTAATTGCATTAGTCTCGGTTTTTTTAGGTTGTGAGACCCAAGAAGACTTGGGAATTGAATATGAATTAGATGCCCAATCCAGCGTAAATTTTGTTGAAATAGGTCTTCCTGCTTCCAACTTCTTCATTGACAGCCTAAGGACCGATAATGAAGGCATAATACTCGTTGGAAACAGAAGTGATGACATCACCGGTAGTGTCTCTTCTGAAGGTTATTTCAGTATTGCCTATGCAAGTGGTCCTTTACCAAGAGGAAAAAATTCTAGCAGCACAGTTACTGAAGATAGCCTAAAGGTTGATTCCATTGTTTTTGTTTTTGAGTCTTTTGAGATGGCACCTCAAAGGGTTTCGTTTCTTCAAGAGTTTTCACTAGTTGATCTACGCGATACATTGGAAAGCAGAGCTACCTATTTAGCCAGCTTTAAGCAACAACCATTGAATGAGCTAGGGAACTATTCCAAAGTAATAAACTCAGACCTAGATACTATTTTAAGTGTGACATTTGCCGACGAGCATGCTCAGAGCTTTTTTGATCAGCTTAGTGAAATTGCTGGAGACACTTTACAATCAATTACTACTGCGAGTTTTCAATCCTTTGGCTTGATCCCTTCTGAAAATTCTTCAGGTTTGACATCAATCAATATGTTCAGTGATTCTACTGAGCTTATAGTTTACTCCTCACCAGTAAATGAAGTTCGAAGGAGTTATCAAACATATTTCAATACTCAAGTAAAAAGTTACTCCTATATGGATCGCGATCGATCCGGTTCTCTTTTGGATGGAATACAGGAGGACGTAGAATTTGACACTCCAGATGGCAAAACATATTTAGACCCTCTGAGCGGAATCTCAACTACTTTTTCGCTTGATTCGTTAGTAGACTTTTTCAATGACAATGAACGTATTATCATCAATAATGCTACTATCTCATTCGATTTTGAAAGTGAAGTTGGAAAAGATACACTTACATCATTTACCACTTTTCTACGAAAAGAGAACGGTAGCTTTTTTGGTCCGGCACTTGCAATTAACTCCTTCTCCAATATCATTATGGAAGATGATGGTTATATTTCATTGCGGGCCGAACCAATCACTTCTTCTTTAAGTGATGATAAGACAAGAATTTTACAAACACCAACCCTCTTTTTTCAACAGCTTTATAGACCATTCACTAACTCTGAGGATGAGATTACTCAACTAAGCTTTACCGATGTGACTAATAGCGATGAGGTTAATGTTGAAAAACTTCTTCTCATAAGTTTTAGAAACATCGCATTGAACAGGACAATCATCAAACCCAATGGCGTTAAGCTTAGAATCTATTATACAGAAGTTGATCAATAGAAATCGAATATGTGCGGAATCGTAGGCTATATTGGAAAAAAAGAAGCGCTTCCATTGTTACTCAAAGGCTTGAGAAGGCTAGAGTATCGGGGATATGATAGTGCGGGAGTAGCATTGATAGAAAATGGAAGTATTGGTTCATATAAGAAGCAAGGCAAAGTAGGAGACCTGGAAAAAGTCTTACAAGGTCAAAAAGTGAGTAGTTCTATTGGTATAGGTCATACTCGATGGGCAACTCATGGTGAACCAAACGACGTGAATGCTCATCCACATGTCTCAAATAATGGAAATCTTGCAATCATCCATAATGGCATTATTGAGAACTACGGATCACTAAAGGAAGATCTTATAAGCAAAGGCTTTGAGTTTTCTAGCGATACAGATACAGAAGTACTTATAAACTTTATTGAATATATCCAGAGCAGTGACAATCTCACTTTGGAAGATGCATTACGTGTTGCACTATCTCAAGTAGTAGGTGCTTACGCCATTGCCATCATTTCAAAAGACACGCCAAATAAATTAGTGGCTGCAAGGAAGGGTAGCCCAATGGTTTTAGGATTAGGCAAAGGTGAATTTTTCCTTGCATCTGATGCTACTCCAATCATAGAATACACAAATGAAGTTATCTATTTGAAGGATGAGGAAATTCTTGTCATTGAGGATGGAAACTATCATATCAAAGACTCGCAGGATATCCCACAGACTCCACATATTCATACGCTTGAATTGGAACTTGAAGCAATTGAAAAAGGTGGGCATGAGCATTTCATGCACAAGGAAATATTTGGACAGCCTGAGTCTATCGCAGACTGCATGAGGGGCAGACTCAACAAAGAAAAGGGAGAGCTCACTTTAGGCGGAATACGGAATTATGCCAAGGCTCTGGAAAATGCTGATCGCATCATCATACTAGCATGTGGTACCTCATGGCATGCAGGACTAGTTGCTGAGTATGTTTTCGAGGACTTATGCCGAATACCCGTCGAAGTTGAGTATGCTTCTGAGTTTAGATATAGGAATCCAGTCATTAAAGAAGGAGATATTGTAATAGCAATTTCTCAGTCAGGAGAGACTGCAGATACTCTTGCTGCAATAGAGCTTGCAAAGAGTCGAGGGGCAATTGTACTAGGCGTTGTAAATACTGTGGGCTCATCTATTTCTAGAGTTTCACACGAAGGAGCATATCTACACGCAGGACCTGAGATTGGTGTAGCGTCTACAAAAGCTTTCACTGCGCAACTTACTGTTCTTTACATGATCGCCCTAAGAGCGGCTAGGAACAAAGGAACCATTGCTGAAAATCGTTTTCAGCAACTGCTCAGAGAATTAAGTCTCATCCCTTCTAAGGTTGAGAAAGCACTCTTATCCAACGACAAAATCGAAGAAATATCTGAGATGTTCAAGAACGCATCAAATTTTCTCTATTTGGGGAGGGGATACAACTTTCCAGTTGCTCTTGAAGGCGCTTTAAAACTTAAGGAAATATCATATATCCACGCGGAGGGCTATCCAGCAGCAGAAATGAAGCATGGGCCTATTGCTTTGATTGATGAGAATATGCCTGTTGTTGTTATTGCGACAAGAGACAGCAGCTATGATAAAATAGTCTCAAACATTCAGGAGGTAAAAGCGAGAAAGGGAGTAGTAATAGCAGTAGTAAGTGAGAAAGACGCACTTATTCCAAAGATGGCAGATTTCACCATAGAGGTACCCGCCACTCATGAATCGCTTATGCCACTAGTTTCTGTGATTCCGCTACAATTATTAAGCTATCACATTGCCGTCATGCGTGGAGCAAACGTTGATCAACCTAGAAATCTAGCAAAATCGGTAACTGTCGAATAAAACGGTGTTTAATAAAAAACACAGATCGAGTCCATTCCTAAGATAAGAGTTTAGGAAGATCACACTCTTACTAATTCTTCAACAGTGATCCGCATAGCAGTAGTCTTACTCAGGTGAGAAATTTGATCTGCTGTTTTTGTAATTATGATTGTTAGCTCATTTTCCCTACGGCACAACTAAAATACGATTTTGCTTTTTGAAAGGTGTTTCCAGTGCCTAACTCGGGATATCCTAGCTTGCCAAGAACAGAAATAACTTTTTCTCTATCTATTACCACGTCAGAAAAAACCTGAACTTCTGACCTTTCTAGGTTTATGTTGACTTCACGAATGAGATCGAGCTTTAGAACATTGTTCTTGATCGTATTCGCACATCCCTCACATTTGAGATTCTCTATCTGGATCGTTTCATTATTCATTTTCTTATCAGCTTTATTACTTCAAATATTAGGAATACCCAAGGAGAAGCATGTAGGACTAAATCAAAATAATCCAAAAATTCCATTCCCTCGCCTCCACCTGCTATCCATTTAAGCTTGCCCCAAAGGTGAGGCTCTGGAAAAAAGGGAGCTAACCCCAAAGTAAAGCTTAGTACCAGAGCTATGCCTACCCTTGACTTTGCCTTATTCAAAGAATTTGTGTTTTTCATACCCTATCTAACTTTGCAAATCACTCACTCAAACATCTCCTTTTCGATTAATGCATACGACACACAATAGGTCCATCTAATCTATTTATCTTTTACTGTAGGATAACCTGCTCCAGTCCAACCTCTATATCCTTCTTTCAAATCATAAATTTCCTTAAACCCAAGATCTATGAGCTTCTTTGACGCATTGGCACTACGTCCTCCCGCTGCACAATACACAGCAATTGGTTTGTCCTTGTCTAATTGACTCACTTTAGCAGCAAATTCTGGATCATAAAAATCAATGACTGTAGCCGTCTCAATGATTCCATATGACACTTCCTCAGGAGTCCTGACATCCAATAGTTGCAAATCTGGTGTTTTTAGCAACTCAACAAGTTTTTCATTGCCAATTCGTGATGCTTTCTGAGCATCGGTACTACCGCAAGCAAAGGCGAAAAATGCTATCCAAACCCATTTCATGATGTGACCTTTGATGAGTTCCATGCACCAATCCCTCCAACCAAATTATACAGGTTTTCGAAACCCATATCTACCATCAGAGAACAGGCTTGCGCACTACGGTTTCCACTTCTGCAATACACTAAGTAAGATTTTGATCTGTCCAAGCTAGAGATTTTCTCCTTGAAATCAGGTTCAAAAAAATTTATCATTTGGTAACCTGGCACTTCTCCTTCTGCCAATTCTGCTGGAGACCTTACATCAAGAACCATGGTGTTTTCCCTATCTAGTAGTTCTGCGAACTTTACTACATCGACATTTTGATAACTCATATTGTTCAATTTTCAATTAAATAATTTCAAATGTACTCTGATTCGCCACCGATCATCGTAACAATTGTTACAAGAAAGATGTGCTTAAAGGAATGTTACAAAACGATCCTTATTTCTTAGCCCTCCATTGCTAGAGCATTGTAGCTGGCTCTTTATATTTTGTGACCTTTACACAGGACTTTTTTATTTCATTAAAGCCTCCTTCGATATTTACTATATAGTCGAACCTACGAGACTTTAGTATCGATGCAGCTATCACAGAGCGGAAACCTCCTTGACAATGGACATAGTATTTTACACTTCTGTCTAACTGATTCATATTTTTGTTGATATGGTCTAAGGGAAAGTTCACAACACCTTCAATATGCTGAGATTCATACTCACTGGTTTTTCTCACGTCTAGCACATTCAAAAACTCGGTATCGTACATTCCTACAAAATCATGAGCTCCGATTGATTGAATGCTTTCCGTTTCAAATCCTGCACTCTTCCAAGATTCGATACCATTCTCTAGAAACCCCAAGGCATTGTCATACCCCACTCTAGCCAACCTAGTAACAACTTCTTGTTCTCTGTCAGAATCAGCAACAAATACAATTGGCTGTTGGAGGTCTGTTATGAGTGCACCTACCCAAGGAGCAAAATTATTGTCAATGCCAATCCATATGGATCCTGGAATGTGCGCCTTCAAAAAAGCCGATGAAGCTCTAGTATCAAGGATGATTGCTTCATTTCGCTCTACGAGATCTCTAAATTGTTTGGGATCAAGAGAGACTATTCCTTTCTGAAGAACAGAATCAATACTTTCATACCCCATTTTGTTCATGACAGCATTTTTGGGGAAATACTGTGGTGGATCTACCAACCCTGCAGTCACTTCCTTGATAAACTCTTCTCTTGTCATATCTGCTCGAAGTGCGTAATTAGATTTTTTCTGATTTCCGAGTGTATCAGTAGTCTCCTTACTCATGTTTTTACCACATGCAGAACCTGCACCATGCCCGGGATAGACTATCACTGAATCAGCCAGCGGCATTAACTTATTTCGTAGCGAATCGAACAGATGACTAGCAAGGTCTTCACGGCTTAAATCAGTCTTGACTGCTAAATCAGGTCGGCCTACATCCCCAATGAATAAAGTATCACCTGTAAATATTGCATGGTCTACACCTTCCTCATCTGTCAATAAGAAAGTGGAAGACTCCATCGTATGACCCGGGGTGTGAAGTACCTTGATCTTAACATTTCCCAAATCAAGTACTTCTCCATCTTTAGCAACATGCGCCTTAAAATTTGGCTCTGCAGTTGGACCATAAACAATCTCCGCACCTGATTGCTTGGCTAGGTCAATATGACCTGAAACAAAATCTGCATGAAAATGTGTTTCTAGGACATACTTAATAGTTGCCCCGTTTTCCTTTGCTTTATCGATGTATGGTGCTACTTCTCTCAATGGATCAATAATGGCTACTTCCCCATTTGACTCAATGTAATAAGCTGCTTCTGCAAGGCATCCGGTATAGATTTGTTCAATTTTCATGATCTTTCTTCTAAATTAGACATGAGGCAAAGAACGGATCTAACTTCTTATTAATCTGTAACTTATGTTACATGTTTGATATGATTTAAATCAGCATAGGAGGCTGCCAAAATCATTGGATAGCAAACTACATTGTCACTTCCTTCACTATCATAAAACAGCCCATAGCAAGGACAAACCAACCGAAACCTATCTTGAGTTTCTTTTCATTGATCATAGCTGAAAAATTAGATCCTAAGAAAATGCCGCCCGCTGCTACACCTGAAAACAGCAATAGGAAAGACCAATCTATATGTTCTCCAGACTGCACATCTCCAATGAAGCCAATGAGAGATTTTGACGCAATGATTAGAAGTGAGGTTCCAATAGCTAGTTTCATAGGTAATTTGGCAAACACAACCAACGCGGGGATGATCAAGAATCCCCCACCAGCTCCGGCCAATCCCGTGAGTACTCCCACCACAGCGCCTTCAATAAGAATCATTGGATAATTAAATTTTAGGTCAAGACAATCGTTGGATTCAGAATCAGATCTCTTATTCCTAATCATTGAAACGGAAGCAAAGACCATCAAAAAAGCAAAAATTAAAAGGATAGCAGTATCCTTCCCTAGATGAACACTCCCAATCTGTAGGATGCTATCAGGTAATGCCGGAACCAATAATAATCTTGTAAAGTAAACGGCCATAAATGCGGGAACCGCAAACACTACGGCTGTCTTGTAGCTGACAAGACCTTTCTTAGCATAATGGTAGCTACCAATCAGTGCACTAAACCCCACCACAAAAAGGGAATACGCCGTTGACACAACAGGTTCGATTCCAAGCAAATACACTAGAATAGGAACTGTCAAGATAGATCCCCCTCCACCAATCAATCCGAGCGTCACACCAATTAGTAATGCGCCAACAAAACCAAGTACCTCTAACAACTCCATTGCATTCAAAATTTTATGCAAAGAAGTTGAGCTAAACACTATGCTTTTGTGACAATTGTTACACAAAGAATGTGTTTGACAAATTAGACCAGATACTAAAATTGTCAATGAAAGCAGACAGGCTGATCGCTTACTGAAAAGGTAGGAAATTGGACTTTTCTTCTTTTGATCTCTGTTTTAATGAGGCAGTTTTTTTCGTAGTAATCCGTACACATAGGTATCAAGAAGCGCCGAAAGAATAACCACAACAATAACCGATACACCATTTCCAACAAGAATAAACATTGGGCCCGGGCAAGCACCTGTCATAGCCCAACCGAGTCCAAAAATAATACCTCCTAATAGGTATCTAGGAACACTAAATTGCTTCGGATTGATAGTTATAGGTTCCCCGTCTATCGATTTCATTCTAGTCCTTTTGATAATCTGAACGAAGATTATTCCGATCACAACTGCCGATCCGATTACACCATACATGTGAAAAGACTGAAACCGGAACATCTCATAAATTCGGTACCAAGACACTATCTCTGCCTTTGCCAGAGTGATACCGAATATGATCCCTATGAATAAGTATCTAAAAAGTTTCATAGCAATAATTAAAGAGTCAACAATGTGGGTAGCACCAAATACGTGACGAACAAACCGCCAATAAAGAATCCAATAACCGCTATCAGTGAGGGCAACTGCAGATTACTTAGGCCGCTAATTGCGTGACCGGAGGTACAACCACCTGCATATCGAGTACCAAACCCTACCAAGAAGCCACCGACTACCAGCATAAAGAAGCCCCTGAGGGTCAAAAGCGAATCCCAAGAGAACATTGACTCAGGCACAAGTGACCGACCTGGACTTTCAATACCATACTGACTTAATTCCATCATAGTAGCCTCTGAAATTTGCACTTCTGCACTTGGAACCAGATAAAGATGAGCAATCAGACCTCCGATAATCAACCCCAACGCAAATACCAAATTCCAAATCTGAGATCGCCAGTTGAAGTCAAAAAACTCACAAGTTTTTCCAGCTCCTAAAATCGCGCACATAGTGCGAAGGTTTGAAGAAATACCAAACCCTCCTCCCATAAGTAGTAGCGAAAACATGACAATGGCAATCATAGGACCAGCTACGTACCATGGCCATGGTTGACTAATAAACTCTAACATCAATGATTTTTTATTTATGAACCCTACATTCTCATCAAACATTCAAAAATATAGATGCAAATACGCTGGAAGTGTAACAATTGTGACAAACAAAACCGAGAAGTAATGTTACCGGTTATTTCTAGTAAGGATATTCAGCATTTCGAAGACACGAGCGCGATGATTTCGACCTACTGGAATACTCATGGATCCAA
The DNA here is from genome assembly GCA_013214445.1 of Ekhidna sp. Lineage (GTDB taxonomy): Bacteria > Bacteroidota > Bacteroidia > Cytophagales > Cyclobacteriaceae > Ekhidna. The sequence continues at coordinate 8,741 of JABSPG010000025.1, forward strand.
CCTCAAGCTCAGACTGAGAAAAGGAGGTAATCTTATCCTTTGCGATAATGAATGATCGATGGACTCTGATAAATTTATCATTCGGAAACAGATCTTCCGCCTCACCAATTCCCATTTTGGTAATAACATCTTCCCCTGTATGCACAATTTTCAAATAGTCCCGCTGACTTTCAATGTATTGTATTTCAGAAAGCACCACCTTAACCATCTTTTTATCCACTTTAAAGAACATGGAGTCTTCTGCCTCTTTAGGTAGAGGATTCTGCGGAGAGCTTACATCTTGGTTTTGTAATTTGGAGATAGCTTTAATAAAGCGATCAAGTGAAATCGGCTTAAGCAAGTAATCCACAACCTCCAGTTCAAATCCTTCTAATGCATAGTCTCTATATGCTGTAGTAATGATCACTTGAGGGCGAGATGGTATTGATCGAAGAATGTCCAATCCCGTCAATTTAGGCATTTGAATATCCATGAAAAGAACATCAATATGATTGTTCCTAATGTACTCAAAGGCTTTGATTGGATTTTGGAAACTCATCACCAACTCCATGTTATCGAGCTGTTCGAGGTATGAAGTTATAACCTCAATGGCTAAGGGCTCATCATCAACTACAACACAACGAAGCGTTCGAGACATGGTCGATTGATTAGCATAGGACTTCATACGTAAAAAGATCACAAATAGTTAGTGGTGTCCATCCATCCGCAGTTTTAGGTGCACCTCATAAATATCTTTTTGATCTGTCATAGTTAAATCAAAACGATCTTCTCCGTATTGTAGCTCCAGTCGTCGTATCAAATTTTTCAAACCGATCCCATGTCCATTTCCATTGGATGGCTGCATCTGTGCCGGTTTACTGTTTCTCACCGTGAAGGCCAATTGTTGGTCATCTACCACTAGACTTAGATAGATCCATACCTTATCAAGATCAGCACTAGCTCCATGTTTAAAGGCATTTTCCAAAAATGGAAGAAAAATCATGGGTGCGATTCTTTTTCCTTCGATCGCTCCCTGCACTTCCAGCTCTGTCTCCAACCGATCGCCATATCTCAATTGCTCAATGTGAAAGTAATTTCGGATAAATTCTACTTCTCGTTCTAGGGGGACCAACTCATTGTCACCACACTCATAGAGCATGTAATCCATTAAATCAGACAGTTTTAGCACCAATTCAGGAGCCTGATCTGATTTCTTCAAAGTCAAAGCATACAGATTATTCAAAGTGTTGAATAAAAAATGAGGGTGGAGCTGCATTCTCAGGAACTTAAGCTCGCTTTCTAACCTACCTTTTTCCAGATGCGCTGAGCGTTGTTTTTGATTGTACCAATGCTTTAGAAATTTGATGGAAAAAGCTAACACCACATATGGGTAAACATAAGTTACCCCTTTCAAAACCTTCGCCGGGTAAAACAATGGTCCCCAGTCTTCATTGCCATAGAAGTAAACTCTTTCAATGTAGTACGAAATAGTCCAGTGGATAATGGCCGAAAATAGAAGTATGATCAAAAACCATAGAACAAAAGCAGTGTACTTTTCCCTCAAAAGAAAGTGTGGCATAAGTACATACAGTGTGATGTATGTCGCAAGCATTTTATCAGGCAAAAAGAGGAGCTGAATCTGCAATTGGCGCAAATAATCTTCGTTGAAGCTGCCATAGAGTAGGGTAAAAAAAAGCACTACGAACACCCAGAAAGCAGCATGCCGGGAGATTCTTGAGAAAGCAGAATTATCGTTGATCCAAGTGTACACAGATCAAATATAGGATTGATAAAATAACCCAGCTATAGCGGCTACAAAAGACCACCATTAGCATACAAACTGCCTGCTTCAGATGACAAACGGCATATATCCATTCATTATGGGCGTCTGTAGGGATTTTGACCTCATAAAGCAGCAGCTGACCACTCAAGATGATACGTCTCGTTAGCCTCAAGTGAAAAGACAAAATCATGAAACCTATCGCTCTACTCTTCTTACAACTTATTGCTTTTTCTTTATCTGCTAATGAATTGGATAAAAGAGAAAAGGTCAAATCCAGTTTCAGTTATCAACTCAAAGAAAGTCGGTCGCAGGAGATCCGAATTGATGGTGTCCTAGATGAAAGTGAATGGGGGAGCATTACGACTTTTTCGAAATTTATAAATAAGTGGCCGGTAGATTCAGGCCTTGCCCAAGCACAAACAGAGGTCAAGCTGACCTATGATGATAATTTCCTATATATATCTGCAGTTAACTATCAGAAGAGAGAGGATCTAGTCATTCAAACCCTTAAAAGAGACAATGAACAAGGCCACTGGGGAAGTGATGGTTTCACTTTTGTTGTGGATCCACTAAATCAGCGCAGCAACGGATTCTTATTTGGCGTAAATGCCGGTGGCGCCCAGACCGAAGGATCATTGGCCTTGCAAGGAACACAGACCAGAGCCGACTTTAGTTGGGACAACAAGTGGTATTCTTCCACTAGGGTCTATGACGATTATTGGGTTGCTGAAATGGCCATCCCCTTCAATGCGTTGCGATACAATACGGATAACAAGGAATGGGCCATCAATTTCATTCGCAGCGACATGAAGAATAACGTTTATTCCACATGGGCTCAAGTTCCTATTGCATTTAATGGCATAGACTTAGGATACATGGGTACTATTTCATGGAATGAACCTCCAAAACCCACCAGCGGCAATGTCATTGTCATTCCATATGTAGCTGGCTCTTCAAATCAGGACTTTGAGGAAACTGAAGAAAACCTAGATGCAGGAACGGGTGTAGATGCCAAAATTGCGCTTTCCTCTTCACTTAATCTGGACTTAACGATCAATCCCGATTTTTCGAATGTTGATGTTGACCAACAGCAGACCAATCTCACCCAGTTCAGCCTGTTCTTCCCCGAAAGAAGAGGATTTTTTCTTGAAAACAGTGATCTATTCAGCAACTATGGAGCATGGGGGATTACTCCTTTCTTTTCTCGAAGAATTGGGCTAAATGATGGGGAAGCAATACCAATTCTCTTTGGAGCGAGACTTACAGGTAATCTCACAGAATCATTGCGCATCGGCTTGATGGATGTTTTGACAGGTGAGACCAGCGATCTCAACAGTAACAACTACACGGTGATTTCAGCGCAGCAACAAGTACTCAAGCGATCGCGAATCAAGCTACTGGCTACCAACCGGCAAGGAATAAACAATGGAGAACCAAACTCAACTAAAGACTATAATCGATCGGGTGGTTTAGAGTTCGACTATGTCTCTAATAGCGGAGAGCTGACAGCCACAGTCAAAGTACATGGTGCGACCGATGAAGATAAATTGAATAATAATAACTATACAACGGTGGGCACGAGCTATAACAACGGAAAATACTACTTCGGAGCTTTTTACCACCGAGTGGGCGAAAACTATATCCCAGACATGGGCTTTGTCCCACAATTAGAGCATTATGATCCTATTCAAGACACGACAATTCGGGTTGGATTTCAACGGATCAATTTCTGGCTAGGTTATAGCCTTCGTCCCAAAAAAGGACCCATCAATGTACTAGACATCAATCCTTGGACCTGGCAATCGTATGACATGCAGGGAAGACTGCTACAGAGGAATATCGGCTATTGGAGCGTAATAAATTTCAAATCTAGAGATGAGGTAACGATCGATATCGCCAGTCGAGAGCAACGCTTGGTCGTTCCAGCTGATTTTGTGGAAGATGCCGAACCACTTCCTGCTGGCCTATACCAAAATTCATTCTTCCGTGCGGAGTGGCAGAGTGATGCTCGCAAGATGATTAGTGGTGGAATATCGGTTGGAGCTGGAACCTTCTATACAGGGAGACGAACGGAATTAGTTACAAATCTTAATTTCAGAAAACAGCCATGGGGCAATTTTGGCGTTCGCTATGTTCAAAACCGAGTAGATCTAGGGGCCACTCACGGTTCCACAGTCCTGCACCTTTTGGGTCCCACCGTAGACATCACCTTTAGCAACAAGATGTTCTGGACCACTTTCTTGCAGTACAATACACAATCAGAGAACCTAAACATCAATAGTCGATTTCAATGGAGATACCTCCCAATGTCGGATATATTCCTAGTCTTCTCAGAAAACTATACCTCCAACGATTTGAACATTAAAAACCGAGGAATTGTGTTTAAGGTCACCTATTGGCTTAATCTGTAATCAAAAAAAATAGGCCGTATCAAAATCAATTTGAACGGCCTTGCTTTTTGTAGACGATCTATTTCTCAGACAGGTACCCGAATACGTTTACCCTTTTAAAACTGGCTCTTATTATTTCAATGTAGAAGGACAAACATATTCTGTCTTAGGAATATCTGTTTCTGCAATTGCCTTGAACCCTCCTTGGATATCAACCAGATTATGAAATCCTCTTGCTTTTAGTATGGATGCAGCAATCATCGATCGGTATCCTCCTGCACAGTGTATATGGTATTGCACATCAGAATCAAGCTGCTCCATGTTTTCGCTTATAAAATCCAACGGTAGATTTTTCGCATTTTCCACGTGCTCTGCTTCCCATTCAGAAGGCTTCCTCACATCCACTACATTCAATTCGTCAGAGTGATAGGCTTGAGCAAACTCATTGGCTGGAATGGAAGTCACCTGATCAATTTCCTTTCCTGCGTCCTTCCATGCTTCTAAACCTCCGTCCAGATAGCCGAGTGTATTGTCATATCCAACTCTTGAAAGCCTTGTAACTACCTCTTCTCCCCTTCCTTCATCTGCAATAAAGACTATTGGCTGCTGTAGATCCGTGATAAGCGCACCCACCCACGGAGCAAAGCTTCCATCTATTCCAATAAATATCGAATTTGGTATATGCTGCTTTGCAAACTCCTGTGGCGAGCGAGTGTCCAAAACCAAAGCTCCCTCGTGATTAGCCATCGCCTCAAATGTCTCTACGTCTAGCGCAACATTTCCCTTTTCCAGGATCACATCAAGACCTTTAGCGCCTGATTTATTCATCGCTACATTTTGAGCAAAATACTGAGGGGGCGGCAATAGGCCATCGGTCACTTCTTTAATAAACTCCTCTTTGCTCATATCTGCGCGAAGCGCATAGTTTGTGTTCTTCTGATTTCCTAAAAGATCAGTGGTCTCCTTACTCATATTCTTTCCGCAGGCTGACCCAGCCCCGTGTGCTGGATACACAATTACATCATCTGGAAGTGTCATGATTTTTGTACGCAAGCTCTCATAGAGGTATCCAGCCAAATCATCTTGAGTAAGTGACCCTTTTTGAGCTAAGTCAGGTCGACCTACATCCCCAATAAACAAGGTATCTCCGCTAAATATCGCATGCTCTTTACCCGCTTCATCAAATAGTAAATAGGTGGTGCTTTCCATGGTATGACCAGGGGTATGCAATACCTTGATCTTAACCTTACCTAATTCAAATATCTCACCATCCTCAGCTTCGTGGATGTCATACTCGGTCTTTGCATTTGGGCCATAGACGATTTGGGCACCTGTTTTTGCGGCAAGGTCTACATGACCAGAAACAAAATCTGCATGAAAATGTGTCTCAAAAATGTACTTGACAGCAGAGCCATTCTTGGTCACTCGTTCGATATAAGGCTGTGACTCTCTCAACGGGTCAATGATCGCTGCTTCACCTTCACTTTCTATGTAGTAAGCGCCCTGAGCTAAACAACCAGTATAAATCTGTTCTATTTTCATTCTTGTATTGTTATTCAAATTCTACTCTTCAAAAGTACGTATGGATCGCACTCAATGATGTAACAATAGTTACATCACATTTACTCAAATAATTCACCATGCTGCACAGCTTTTTCCCTATTTGGGTAGGTTTTTGATTCCAAACCCGCTTCCAAAGCATCATGCACTGTAAGAAATATATTCTTTTCCTCCACTTCATCCAGCAGACCAGTTTTGTAAAAAATATCACGAACGGGCCCAACCAATTCAGCAATTAACACTTTCACCCCCTTATCATGCAAACTTTGAATCATATCAGAAAACCCTTGAGTAGCAGAAGCATCGATGTAGCTAATAGCGGATGCATCTAGCACGATCTCTTTTATTTCAGGATTTGTATCTATTTGATGCTCGATAAACTCTCTCACATATTGAATATTGATAAATGCAATGGGCGCATCCACTCTAAGAATTAACTTATTTTCCCAAACCTCAAGATCTGTAAACCTTTTTATATTTCTGAATTCTCTTTGTCCCTTAAGCCTGCCTAGTATTGCTACGTGCGGGTATGCAGCTCTGTAAAGCAGAACCAAGATGGATAAAACAACTCCTGTGACAATTCCAGGAACCATACTAAAATTCAGTGTGACCAAGAAAGTTGCCATTAGTAATCCAAATTCTACCTTACTGTCTCGCCACAGTTTTGCTGCATATCCAAAATCAACCAATGAAGAGACGGCAACCATTATCACTGAAGCCAGAATTGCCGTTGGCAAATAGTAGAATAAAGGAGTAAGAAAAAGCAAAGTGAGTGCAATAAGTCCTGCACTAATTATGGATGAAAGTGGGGTATTTGCACCCGATTGATGATTAACAGCTGATCTGGAGAAACCCCCAGTAACTGGATAAGACTGAAATAAAGAACCGATAAGATTTGCAGCTCCTAGACCTATCAATTCTTGGTTAGCAACCACTTTGTAGTCTTTTCGCTTAGTTTCAATGGCTTTAGCCACTGAATAGGCTTCCATAAATGCAACTACCGAAATCGTCAGTGCCAACGGAATCAATTCACCCATTTTACCAAGATCAAAGTTTGGTAAACTAAAAGCAGGTAATCCTTCAGGTATTTGCTGGACTATTGACACACCCGAATCACTAAGTTGCAAACCGTAAACAAGCACTGTCCCAAAAACTACAGCAACAAGTGCTCCGGGAATACTATTGTGAATCTTTTTGACTCCCTTAATTACCGTAATTCCACCCACACCGATCAGTAATGTTGTCAGGTGGGTTTCATCTAGCTTTTGCAGTGCATTCCAAATTATTTCGTAGACTTTGTTGCTCTTTTCTATCTCAGTCCCGAGTAGGTATTTCAATTGATTTAGCCCAATAATGAGTGCAGCTGCTGAGGTGAATCCACTGATTACAGGTTTAGACAGCAGGTTGGTAATGAAACCCATCCTAAAAACCCCTAATAGCAATTGAAATAAGCCCATAAAGAAAGCCAAAAGCAGCGCAAAACCGATATATGCATCTGATCCCTCAGTAGCTAAAACCGATACACCTGCAGCTACCAGCAATGAATCCATTGCGACTGGGGCCACCGAAAGCTGTCGCGAGGTACCAAATATGGCATAAATAATCTGCGGTACTATCGATGCATACAGTCCATAGACTGGAGGAAGGCCAGCGATAAGCGCATATGCCATACCCTGCGGGATCAGCATAATGCCCACAGTTAGTCCTGCGAAAACATCCCCACCTAAATGTGCCTTCTGATAATTCGGCAGCCACTGCAAGATTGGAAAAAATCTTTGAATGCGATTCATAGCTTTTCGGAGCGATCTAATTATCTCTCAAAAGTAACAGGTGCAAGAAACCAAGAGCGTAACATTTGTGACAGTGACACTACAGTATCTCAATCATATTCCTATGCTGTTCAATCTTTTCTTCCTTTTCCAGCTGCTTCAGCAGCCTAGAAATAACTACCCTAGAGGTGTTCAGTGCATTCGCAATCTGCTCATGCGTTTTCCGTATTTCAAAAGAACCTGTGGCTTGTTTGGTATCCAACAAATACCTGTAAAGGCGCTCATCCATATTATGAAATACCACACTATCTATAGCATTTAGCAATTCATCAAATCGGGTTTGGTACGAACCAAAGACAAACCTCCTAAAGGTTTGATACTTAGTGACCCAACTGTCCATGAAGCTCATTGGAATCATCCACAATGTTGAATCTTCTTCAGCTACCACCTTGAATAAAGCTTTTCTCCCCTCAATGCAGCAAGTAATAGACATGGCGCAGGTTTCGCCTCCCTCCAAATAATACAGAAAGACCTCTTGACCATTAGGATCTTGACGCAGAACTTTTAGTAATCCACTCATCACAATAGGAATTTCATTCCCAGGGCTATCAGGGCTCACCAACACATGCCCCGATTTTACTTTCTTCAGTCTTCCAATGGACATTATTTCTTCCACTAGTTTTGGTTCTAGCCCTGTGTTTTTCAAAAGAATATCAACCGTATCGCCCATTTTTCTCAGGAGTAAAAGGATTTATCAGTACACAACAGTATTTCTTACTATTACATTCCTAACATAGAAAATTAAAGATATACTTTCATTTCAGCTTTCGGTCGCTCAACCTCAAAGAGGCAGAACCGGCACAATACCAAACTAAAAATCGACCTGATCCATAGTTCTAGTCTACAGATAATTCGAAGATCACAGAATTCTATGAACATCGATAACTGTCGCTTAGTGTTTGAAGTGCCTTTCTCCGGTGAAAA
>JABSPG010000250.1 GCA_013214445.1 Ekhidna sp.
GTGATTGTTAATGCTGATGACCTATACGGTTTCGCCGGACTGAAATTGGTCTATGACTACATCAAGCTAAAAAAACCTACCGATCGAGGAATTTGCTTGGCCGGATATTCACTAAAAAGGACCTTATCTGAAAATGGAGGTGTGTCTAGAGGGCTTTGTGATATGGATGAAAAATTAAAACTGCGATCTGTAAAGGAAGCCATCGAAATCAAGCGAAAAACAGATGGAAGAATTACTGGAAGAATTCAGGATGAGAAGAATCTGCTCCTATTTTCAGGAGACGAAACGGTCTCAATGAATTTAATCGGAATGACTCCAGCGCTACTGGAAGATCTTAAAACGGATTTTGAAACTTTTGTATTAGAGCATCAACAAGATCTCGATGCAGAATTTTACATCCCTGACTTCATCAATAATCAAATTGAATCTGTTGATGTGCAAGTTTTGAAAACAGACAGTAAGTGGTTTGGGGTGACCTACCCCGCTGATAAACCCCTCTTGCAGTCAAATATTCAAAAACTAATCAAAGATGGTGTTTATCCTGAAGAATTATGGCAGTAGTCCCATACAGTGAAATCTTCGAAAAGTTTAGAATTGATGGTGAAATAGTCAAGGCGATACCATTTGGTAATGGATTGATAAACAAGACCTTTCGATTACATAATGCGGACATAAATGCGCCAGATTATCTATTACAAAGAATTAATGATGAGGTGTTTTCAGACATCCCAAAAATGACAGATAATCTGAGGAACGTAACGTCACACCTGAGAAAGAACAAGGAAGATGCGGCGGATTCTGTCCTCACGGCAGTACCTACACATAAAGGAAATCTAATTCATGTAGGAAGTGACAATGACTACTGGAGAATGTTTCTGTTTCTCAAGAATCTGCGATCTTATGATCAAGCTCCAGATGTGGCATACGTCAAAGAAGGTGCTAAAGCCTTTGGGCAATTTGTAAAGGAGATGAGTGACTTCAGTCCTGAAAATCTGCATGTTGTCATTCCGGATTTTCACCACCTCGGCAAACGCATTAGACAACTTAATACTGCTAAGCTGAAAGCAAGCAAAGAAAGAATAAAATTCGCTGACTCTCTATTTAATGATATCGATATTCAGTGCAAAAGAGTAGCGGAGATGCTGAGGTGTATTGATGAAGGCAGATTGTCCACTAGAGTAACTCACAACGATACGAAATTCAACAATGTGCTTTTCTCAACCGATGGAGAAGCTAGATGCGTAGTAGATCTAGACACCACCATGCCAGGAATCATTCACTACGATTTTGGAGATGGTATCAGAACTGGGACGGTAGACTGCAAAGAAGATGAAAGCGACCCCAAAAAAATTGCTGTGCAAGATGAGAGACTCCAGGCTTATTGCGAAGGTTATTTAGAACCTCTCTTAGATATTTTGAGCCCTATAGAAATTCAATTTCTGCCATTGGCCGCCCCCTATATGTCATTAATCATGGCTGTCCGTTTCTTGACTGATTACCTCAATGAGGACATCTATTACCATATCCAATATCCCGATCAAAATCTGGCTAGAGCTACTTGTCAAATGAGATTGAGTATGCTTTTCTATGAAAAAAGGGATTCCATTAAAAACTTTCGAACAATTAAAGGTCTTTCTTAGGTACTGATCAGTAGTGAAGACGAGCTGTTTATTTTGACATCTAAAAAGGCTCATAACACTACAATAACAGGAAGTATCCCTGATATCAAAAATCAATCTGGCCTTCCTGGAGTTATTTAACAGCTACTTAGAAAACCAATCTGCAGAAAAATCACAAGATGAAAGAACAATTTAAGGATATCGAATTACAAAAGAACGATTCTAAAAAGCGCTTCGAAATAGAAGTCGACGGACATTTTGCCTTTATCAATTTCGGGGAAAAGGCCAACCAGATAGCTTTGGTTCATACAGAGGCCGAACCCGAGTTAGCGGGTACAGGTGCTGCATCGGCCGTAGTAGAAAAAACACTGGAATGGATTGAAAGCAATGACAAGACATTACTTCCTTTCTGCCCTTTCGTTTTTTCATACATCAAAAAACACCCAGAGTGGAAACGCATAGTTGATAAAGGCTTTGTGGCCTATGATAAACTATAGGAACCGAATTCCATAGACAAGTCAGCTTCCGGGAAGCTTTCTCCCTTTTGAAGAGAGAGATACAATTTCATTGATCCTTTTTGTTCTGGTTTTTTCAGTTTTTGCAAGCTTCAACCACCTAAGAACAAACCGTTTACTTGAAGGGTTGAGGTTGTCAAAGAATTGCTGTGCATCTGCTTTTTTAGCTAATTCAATTTCTAAGTCTTTCGGTTTAATCAATTTATCTACATCATTCAGAAAATCCCACATCCCATTCTTTTTGGAAGCATCTATGGACTTTAAACCTGATTTATGCATCCTCCCCTCCTTTTGTAGTTTATCCACTCGATCTTTGTACGTCTTAGACCAATGTTGAGCCTTTCTAGGAGAAATAAGCTGCATGGTTCGCTCATGATCAAGTTTTCGTCTGATACCATCAATCCAACCAAAACACAATAACTCATCTAAGATCTGGCTGGTAGAAATATAGCAATCATTAACGCCCTTCTTGTAGGTGACCAGCCATACGCTTTGCTCTCTATCATAGTTTTTCATCAACCAATCCCTGAGATCTTTAGAGTAGGAAACCTTGACCATTTCAAAACTTTCAGTCTTAACCATATCGCTAAAAATTGTAGATAGAGTTGACCCTTTTAAATGCTGTTTTGTTTGCCAAATTGATTGAAAGAGATAGTCTAAGCCCAAATATTGACGTTTTTGCAATCGATATGCAACAAAAAATTAACGACAGCACTCTAACTGTCATAAACGAAAACCACCATATACTCAAACCTATCTAGTGGGGTTTAACGTTTATGCTAACAGACAATATGGAAATAAAAAAAACATCCATCTATCACGCGCTAGTATCTACTGAGTTAGAAGAATGGAAGGCAGCCATGAAAAAGAGGCCTTCCTTTTGGGGAACGACGACCAAGAAGGTTCAAAAAAAAATCAATAACATCATACCTGAAAAAGTCCACCAAACGATCACAAAAGCCATCAAAGAAATTACCAGAGCTGTGATCCTTGGTTCAGGTTTTACTACACGATCCCCAAGAGTAGTTAATTCACTGGAAGAGACAGAATTAAAAGTAAAGGATCGAATAAACTTTTATTCTTCATCAGCGGCAGTGGAAGGTGCCGCAACCGGTTTTGGTGGATTTTTACTTAGCCTAGCTGACTTTCCTCTCTGGCTCACCTTAAAAATGAAGATGTTATTTGAAATCGCATCCAGATATGGATATGATACTAATGATTACAAAGAGCGGATCTATATTCTTCACATCTTTCAGCTTACTTTTTCAAGTCAAAAGCGGAGAAATGAGATATTTGAGAAAATTGAAAATTGGGATTTTTACAAGGACGAACTACCAAATGATATCAATGCATTCGATTGGCGTACATTTCAATTGGAATACAGGGATTACATAGATTTGGCAAAACTTCTCCAACTGATACCTGGAGTAGGTGCTATTGCTGGCGCTCTAGTAAACCACAAGCTAACAAACAAGCTTGGTCAGACCGCAATGAATGCTTATCGTTTGCGTCGACATAATGAACAAAACAGAAAACGTGTTTATCATCTGGAAACAGATCCAATTTTACTTAACCAAGGGGAAAGTAAAACCTCCTAAAAATCCATTTTGATCAATCTTTGCATTCCATTCACCACCTAAGTCAGCAGTCAGTCTTTCTACCACTCGAAGGCCCAGTCCTCCTCCTTGCTTTCGCTCTTCTTCTACTTTTTTTGACCCATCCCCATTGTCCTGATATTGAAATGCATAGGAATCATTCTCCACAGGATCAATGGTTATCAGAATTGTATTCTCTCTTTCACTATGGAATGCGTGATTAATGGAATTCCCATCTAGTTCATTCACAATCATCCCCAATTTCAAAGTATCCTCTGGGTTCAATTGAATTTCTGGAATATGTAAGTCCAAGCTTATCTCCAAATAGTCATGGATAGACCTTATATGCTCCAAAACATTGTTAAGATATTGAACTAATTCAATTTCATCACTTTGGTACGTCAGCTGTTCATGTAAAACTGCTATGGTATTTATGCGTCGATAAACATCCTTAATTGTGGCAGAGTTTATATCCTCATCATGATGGCCTCTCATTTTCATTTTTAAGAGGCTGAGAACTGTGAGCAGGTTATTCTTTATCAAGTGATTAAATGAACGACCTGTAATATCCTCATTCAGTTGGATTGCCCAACTCTCAGGATTTTCTGAGATATCAATCACCTTTACTATTTGATAATCTTTCTTTGATATCTTCACTCTCCTTGTCTCCAGAAGACCCCAAAAGAGATTTCCTTTTTTTGTACGATATCTTACAAGCGAACGCGAAAGACCTTTTTCATCAAGCTCCCGCTGCGTTTTTGTGATATCGTCTTCAGTAAATGGATCGACGTGATAGTGGTGACCAAAATCACCAATAAACTCATTTCTACTATCCATTTCAAAAAGATCAGCACTCTTTCTGTTACACCACTCTATTGCCCAGTCTATGGTATTAATCAAAAAGAATGCATCGTTAGAAGACTCTACAAAAACATCAAATAGCTCTTCCTTATTGGAGAAGGAGGATTTTGTAATATAAAACTGTATATACTAAGGCCTAAATCGGCTAAATTATGATACCGACTAGTAATCTGAAATACCCATTTGGGAGTATTTGGCAGTAGTCAATGTGACTATAACGTCATAAGTGATGCAAGATGTATTCATTATGTACAATAAAAAATGATAAATGTCATTTTCTTTTATCCAGCCAAGATTTAGTTTAGAAGTATGTCCAGCTTCAAAATACGTCCAAGATTCAAACAGGAGCTTCGTGGAACTAAAGAGCATATAGAACAAAAGATCATTGATGGAATGAAGAAGAAGGAAGAGATGTTTCTAGTACATCATGTCCCTGGGCATCTATACATAAAGATAAATACGAAAAACCAGCACTTCTGGTCTCCTCAACTTCACCTAACACTAGAGCAAGAAAGTGATCATGTGATTATTAGAGGACTCTATGGCCCGAACCCTACTGTATGGGCCATTTTCTTCTTTGGTTACGTGGCTCTTGGAATCCTCTCGCTCTTTCTCGGTATGTGGGGACTGACCAAGTGGAGTCTTGGACTTGATGCGAGCGTCCTGTGGTCTTTACCAGTATTTGCCTGCATCGCGCTGATTTTATATCTATCCGCCCAAGCTGGCCAAAAATTAGGCGCTCAACAGCTGTTTGACATCCATCACTTGTACGAGAAAATCATGGATGATCATATCCAAGTAAAGTAATAATGCTCAACATCATGCTCCCCACCATGGTGGCTATCCCACCAAGATAGTCACTGCTAAGATGGTCAAATAAACCACCAAAAGAATTGTTTTAGATTTCATATTAGTCGCTTTTGTAGTCAAGTATTCTTTTTGAACGAAAACCACCAAAAACGTTTGCCTTTTTTCTACTGAAAGGGAAAAAAGGTTAGCTGAAAGACAGTTTTAGACTGTTAAGTATCTTTCTCCTCAACAATACATCTAGCCTTCAATCATTTCTGGCATTCATTTTGATCCTTGATGAACTACTGATGTTTTACCAAAATGAAAAGTCTATGAAAAAGCTAAATACCACTCTTATTGTAATCGTTCTCGGTTTGTCTAGCTGCTTCTATGACGAAGGACCAAGAGGACCAAGGGGATATGATGGCCTGGATGGAATTGACGGAGTAAATGGCGAAGAGAGTTTCGTTTTTGAATATGAATTGAGTTTCACAGCACCAGATTACAGTGTTCTCCTAAATCTCCCAAACGATTTTCAAATGTTAGATTCAGATGTTGCTCTTGTGTATTTCCTATGGGAAATCAATGAAGATGGACTCGAGATCTGGCGCCACCTACCTCAAACCCTATATTTCAGTTATGGGGCGCTTTTATATAATTACGATTTCACCAAGTTTGACGTAAGCGTGTTTCTTGATGGTACAGTCAACCTGAATGGACTAGGGGCTGATTTAACTGACAATTGGATTGCAAGGGTCGTTGTAGTTCCGGGACAATTCGCCGGCAGATTAGACTACTCTGATTACGACGCAGTTAAGGATTATTATGGTTTATCTCCATCCAAACTTGCGCAGAAAAGCTACCCAAAACGACCTAAA
>JABSPG010000251.1 GCA_013214445.1 Ekhidna sp.
CGCTTTGGTGTTGTGTGTGTGTGCGATTGTGTGCGATTGTGTGAGTTTTCGAGTGTACGCAAAAGTGGCCGTGCTGTGTACGGTGCTGGCGGTACACCATTTTGTCAAAAGGGTTTTTACTAAACGCATTTTTTCCACTAGCTACTTTTTTCTTTTCTTTTTCACAATCAGGCCCTGGTGGTGTTGGTAACAGCAGCACACTCAGGTTATGGCTTAGATCATCTGACATCACCGTGGGTGATGGAAACGAGGTGCTTTTCTGGCCAGACACCTCCGGCAATGATCACGATTTTACTGGTTTGGCTGGTAGTGGCACCCGACCTACCCTAGACATAGACGGTCTAAATGGATTTCCCGGTGTTCTCTTTGGTGGCGATGGAGCTCGAATGCAAGACGATGACGGAGAAGACTATATTAACGGTCTTGATGCACTGACCATAATCACCTTGATCCAGTCAGATGAATTGTCAACAGTTGACGTTGGAATATTTGATTCACAAGGAGATAATGGTACAGATGATGCTTTGACTTGGAGGTACGATAATGCAGGAGCTAACGGAGGAGGAGACGATGTAATAAAATGGGGTTTAGGTCCCAACAATACTGCA
Organism: Ekhidna sp.; assembly: GCA_013214445.1. Lineage (GTDB taxonomy): Bacteria > Bacteroidota > Bacteroidia > Cytophagales > Cyclobacteriaceae > Ekhidna. The sequence goes on from JABSPG010000251.1 coordinate 609, forward strand.
CAACTTGAATCCGCTGACAACACGCATACAATTAACCCACAGTTATTATTGGGAACGTGGACATCAGGCGATATCATGAGGCTCTATCTCGACGGTACTTTGAATGTCCCTACTGCTAACGATCCTGCCTGGACAGGGACAATAAGTAATGCAGACAGGACGGTTTTAGGTAGAGGACCAAAAGATGATGATGATAATCAAGGATGGGATGGTTATATTGTCGAATTTGCCTTGCTCAATTTCAGTGTAAATGAGGCCGAAAGAACACTTATAGAAAACTATTTGGCAGCTAAATATAACCTATCAATTGTCAATGATATTTATGCATTTCAATCAACTCACGGGAATGATGTAGCAGGAGTAGGGAATTCAGGCGGAGATCTACAGACTTCAGCAGTATCGTCAAAAGTGTTAGGGTTAGCGGTCGATGGTGCTAACCTTGATGATGGTGACTTTGTGATGTTTGGCCATGATGGAGGCGGTATTGACAGTTGGTTGGCAACAGAGCAGCCGCTAGCAGATACTAACTTCCTTAGATTGGAAAGAGAGTGGGTGTTTGATACAACAAGCTCACCAGGAATTGCCAACATATCTATAGATACGACATTGCTTCCGGCAAAGACCACAGACTTTGAGTTTTATTACTTGTGGTTAGATGCGGATGGAGATTTTACCTCAGGGGCAACTCCATACTTATTGTCAGCTGTTGCAGATTCTTCAATCTACCAAGCGACTGGCATAACACTAAGTGATGGGTTATACGCTAGCATTTCTTTGCATCGATCGGTGATAAACTTTTCACCGACAGCATTTAATGGTTTCGAAACCGATGGAGCAACTTCTGCAGATTTCACTGTTCAGATTCCCTATGAAGTATACAAAGATGTAGCTATTGACTATGAATTATCCATGTCAAGTACATACAATGACAATAACCCAGCAATTACAACCCCTGCCACGGTAACCATTACAGCAGGAAATACCACAGAGACCATCAGTATTGCCATGAATGGTGACACGGATGATGAATCTGATGAGACCATCATCCTGGATCTGGATGGCACTACTGGAGTTCTTGCAGTTGTTGGGGCGGATTCAGTCGGTACTTACACGATCAATGATAATGATGGAGGGGATCCAACCATTCAATTTGATGCGCCTTTTAGTTATGCCAAGAAAAAGACAATCACGATAGATCAATCAATGGTCTCAGGCTCGACAGACCTTGAAGACTTTCCTGTGTTGATACGAGTCACGGGAGCAGATTTTGATGATATTGACAGTGTGCAGACACAGAATAATGGGTATGATGTAAGATTCACTTATGAGAATTCATTGGTATGGCTGGAGCATCAAATTGAAACTTATGATCAGGTAAATAAGGAGTTCTTAGCTTGGATAAAACTCCCGGTCTTAAGTTCATCTGAAAATACTAAACTGGAGATGTATTACGGAAATTCCTCAGCAATCACTGATCCTTCTGTACTCTCTACATTTGATACAAGCAGATACGAAGGGGTATACCATTTAGATGATGCTAGCGATAACACGAGTAATGGGAATAATGGAACAGCCATTAGTAGTCCCGTATTTCAGAAAGCATACATTGGTGACGGTGTTGAAACAAACGGTGCAGACTACATAGACATTCCTGATAGTCCCTCTTTGTCTATGCCTTTGGCCACAGAAGCATTTACTTTATCTGTATGGGTGAAAACAACCGACGGAGGAGGAGATATTATCTCAAGCTTGTTTAATGTGACGGGTGGTTCTCTGCGTGGCTATTCGATACGGTTTCTAAGTAATGAACTTTCCTTTCTATTTATCTCTAACTGGTCTAGCGATGCTATAAGAGTTGCAACCTCTGCTGCTGCACTAAATGATGACGAGTGGCATCATCTTGTAGCAACTTACGATGGATCCGCAGATGCTACTGGCGTAACTATATATGTTGATGGCGTTGCTACCTCGACTGATATTACCCAGCTGGTAAGTAATCTCAGTCCCACAGATGTCACGGATCATGAAGGTCCATTGTATATAGGAAGGAGGCCCAATGGAGGTCAACAATTAACCGCAAGTGTAGATGAGGCTAGGGTAATACGAGGTGTCTTGGATGCGGATTGGATTGCAACTGAGTATCAAAATCAAGACTCGTCAACAAATTTCATTACCTATGCCATAGGTACAGATACTGATGGCTTTAATATAACTGAGGCTACAGATACTGTTGCATTTACAGTAGCTTTATCGGCAGTAAATGCTGGCGCTACTACGGTTGATTATGAAATTGTAGATGTGAGTACCTCGGCTGGAAATGATTACGTTGTTTCTAGCGGAACGGTAACCATTCCTGCAGATGAGCTCAGTTCTACGTTCACTGTTGATCTGAACAATGACGGTGTTGACGAGTCAGATGAGACGTTTAAAGTCAATCTTTTCAATCCTAGTTCAAATGCAAATCTTGGATCGAACAATACCATTGATGTCACAATCCTGGATGATGACAATGCTCCTGTGCTTTCATTGGCGGATACGTTGATCTCTGTAAATGAAGGAACATCTATCGTAGGGCTTACTGTTAATTTGAGTGCTGCATCTGGTAGTAATGTGGCAGTGGATTACACCGTGACTGGCAACACTGCTCAAGCAGGGAGCGATTTCACTTTTCCAAACGGCACTTTGACAATTCCGTCTGGTAGCACAAGTGGTACCATCAACTTTAACATCATTGACGATGTAGATATTGAAGTGCTTGAGGATTTTTCAGTACAGTTATCTAACCCACTAAATGCATCGATCAATTCTGATTTTGACGTGGTTAAGATTAGCATCAACGATAATGATAATTTAGGTATCGATGGCCCTGGAGGGGTCGGAGACAAGGACGGAACAGGAACGCTTGTCATGTGGAGCATCGCTGACTCTGTACAAACTTCTGGCAGTGATGTAACGACTTGGCCTAATGAAGTGGGTATTTCAGAGCTTGACCTAACTCCTTTTGGTACAGCCCCTGTAAAAGTTGATAATGCTCGAAATGGCCATGCGGAAGTAAGCTTTGCAGCTGGTGTCAATGATGGGATCAGAACAGACTTTCTTAGTGCATCATATTTTCCCTACAATGAAGCCACGACATTCATCATTACACGACACGACAATCGAAATCTACGTAGTTCAACATATGCTACAGCAACCTCTATTAGCGGAGATATCGGTTCACCGAGATTTTCTACTCACTTACCTTGGAACGGAAGCTTGTACTATGATATAGGAAATTGTTGTAATGCTGATGGGCGAGTGGGGCCTATTACCTATGAATTGGAATGGGAAGGAGAATATGGAATTTTTGCATTTAGAACAGGTGAGGATGAAGGAAAAGAGGTGTGGAGAAATAATACAAGTCTAGCGACTGTCGCTGGTACAGATAATTTCACAAACCATAACAATTATCAGTTTTATCTGGGACATGCAGATATTGATCCATTTGCTGGCGATATTTTGGAGTTTGTGATGTTCACAAACCCCCTCAATAATGCTCAGGTCAATATTGTTAATAACTACCTGGCTGCTAAGTACGACTTAGCTATCGAGAATGATCTGTTTGCATTTAACACGACTCACAGTAACGATGTAGCTGGAATTGGATATGAAGATGCGAGCAATTTTCACAATGCAGCCAAAACGGACTTCTTGACAATATCTAATGCAAGCGATTTAGGTCAAGGTGAGTACATCATGTTGGGACATGACAATGAATTCAAAAATGCTTGGGTTACTTCAGATGTACCTTCCGATATTTCTAATCTTCAAAGAATACAAAGAGAATGGAGAGTAGACACCACTGGTACCCCAGGTACAGTGTCTTTATCCATCGATACTACTTCACTACCTGCAAAGTCGGTAGGGTATACGGAATATGTGATTTTAACGGATGACGATGGAGATTTCACGGATGGTGCTTCAATCTTTCCCACTACCAAAGTAGATGGAGAGTATTTGGCAAATGACGTGACCTTGGGGCTGGGAACTTATGTTTCTGTCGGTATCATCATTAGAACGATAGAGTTTGTCGGAAATGCAAATCAGGATTTCGAATTTAATAATAACACGCTTACTGTGTCCCTCTCTCTAAGGTCCACCGAAAACGTGTCCGTTGACTACAATATATCTGGAACAGCGACGCAGGGAAGTGATTTTTCTCTGGCAAGTTCTGGCATCATAACCATACCTGCTGGTAGTTTATCTGCTACTGTAGACTTAGGGATTATTGATGAATCAGATGAGGAATCGGATGAGACCGTGATTGTTCAGCTTAGCAACCCGCCTTCGGGCTATTTACTTGGTTCAGATTTCACTTTCACATATACGATAAACGATGATGATTTAGATCGAACGGTGAACTTTGACTTATTTAAATATTCTCGACAAGTGATCGTTCCATCCGCGAATGTCTCAGCTGATATTACAGACTATCCGCTCTACTTTGAGTTTACTGATGTGTCTATGCGTCAATTAGGGGATAGCGATGGATTGTTGGAGAATACCTCAGGCTTTGATATTTCTTTTTATGATTCTGCATCTGCTCAGTTCTTGGATCATCAGTTAGAGTTTTATGATGCAGTCACAGGGAAAATTGCTGTTTGGGTGCGAATACCAACATTAAGTAGTTCGCAGGACAATGAATTTACCTTCCTCTACGGAAATGCAGGCATTCAATTTGATCAGTCTTCAGACAGTGTGTGGAGAGAAGATTTTGCAGGTGTTTGGCACATGAGTAATGGGGATTACACAGATGCGTCTTTGAATGGTAATAATGGAACCAACCAAGGAGCTACCACTGTGGATGGAAAGATTGGACAAGCGGGTTCTTTTGATGGCCTTTCCAATGTTGAGATTGCAAATGACCCTACACTTACTTTTGACGAAGATTCTACCTTCACGTTATCGCTTTGGTACAATGGTACCGACGTGAGCAGTAGTTTACTTGGTAAGAAGAACGCAAATGCCAATGATCAAGGCTACAGTATTTTCATTAGTAATACGAATAGAGCGCTAGGTAGGCTCGATAACGCAGCAGGAGGCGAAGACCGTATTCGTGCGCAGAATACGGCGATCAATGATGGCAATTGGAATCACATTGTGCTGACATACGATGGTATTGGAGCCGGTCGCACAGGAAGTATTTATGTGAATGGTGTGGAGGACAATACCATATTACAAACCGACAATGGTGGGTTGAGTGACGATGACGATATATCTCCCAATGTGCCTTTCACTATTGGTTCCATTTCTAATAGTGCAGCAATATCTGGAGCAATTACTGGCTTAATTGATGAAGTTAGGGTAATGGGAACTGTTCTAGGTGCTCAGGAGATCGCCATATCCTATGCCAATCAAAATGATCCTACTTCGTTTTATTCTGTGGGAGCACAGGATACTACATCTGTAAGTGTGGAGGAAACGGATGGAACCATTGCCGTGAGGGTGAGAGTAGAGCCAATAGATGAGACTCAAGCAACTACTGTAGATTTTGAAGATACTGGATCTGGAACGGCGATAGTAAGTGAGGATTTTAACATTACTTCAGGCACACTGACAATACCAGCAGGATCGAAAACAGGAACTTTTAATTTCTCTGTG
>JABSPG010000252.1 GCA_013214445.1 Ekhidna sp.
GTAAACACGGTCTGCTCATCAATAGGTAGATGATCGAGCTTTCTTGGCACACTACCGGTAGCCAGGATGATGTTATCTGCCTCTATTTCTTGATCTTGTCCATTTCCGGTAATGCTGACCAAGTTTCTACCAGTCACTGTACCTGTCCCATGAAAGTACTCAAACAGGTCTACTTCTAATCCAAGGTTGATATTCTTCAAATGATGTGTGAGAAGGTCTACCCGCTGATCCACTGCCTCGGAAACAAGGCTCTTGACTTTTTCGAACCGAAAATCTGTCATGTCCACATTGAGGATCGGACCGTGTAGGTTGATCATTCTAGCCTCTCGCGAAATCTCCCACCAAGTCTTGCTCCAAAGGGCCCCTTGATGTATCCCAGCCCCTCCTAGCTTATCTTTTTCTATTAGCGCAACACGCTTTCCAAAATCGATGGCTCGCATTGCAGCTGCATATCCTGCAGGGCCACCACCAATGACACAAACGTCAAATTTTTTCATGAGGATCGGTGATTGTTTACCCTAAAGATAAGAATTTGCGTGATTTGGTTGCTATGCAAGATCAGGTATCCATTATCTCCTCAAACAAATGCCCTCTAAAAGCAATTTCGCTATTGCTTAACCCTTGTCTGTTCGCTACCTAATGAGCAAAGAATCAGACGTCTACAGTCTCTAGTTTTTCCTCTAACAAAGCCTTGATCTCAGGAATGGATTCGTACAGTTGTTCATATGATTCAATCACGAAATACTGTGTTTGAAACTTATCTTTTTGGTATGGGGTGTCCAACATATGTTGAATACTGAAAGTATGCTTTGGAGGCTCCTCGCTTAGAGAGAATTTTGTTTCACCAGCCGATGATAGAATACCAGCCCCATAAATTCGTTGGCCTACGGCTTCCTGTATCAAGCCAAATTCCACAGTAAACCAGTAAACACGCGATAAAAGCTCGATAGCGTAAGCATTGCCCACGTAATTCAGACCAATTTTACTCAGTTCTTCCAAGAAATCGACGAAGTGCTGGTTGGTGAGAAGCGGAACATGCGCAAATACATCGTGAAACATGTCGGGCTCTTCCAGATAATCCAACTCCTTCATTTTCCTCAACCAAGTCGTAGCAGGAAAACGCTTATTAGCCATTAGCTCAAAAAACGTGTAATCCGGAACAATGCCCGGTACCACAGCAAGCTGCCAGCCTGTGGTATCCAATAGAATCTGGTTTGTTTCTTTGAAATCAGGTATGAGCCCAGTCTCAAATTTGGCAATCTTCAACCCATCCAAAAAAGCACCACTGGCATGGGTAGGATACTGCCTCATCTGTCGATCAAATAAGATCTTCCAAACTTCAAAATCTTCCTTTGTGTAGTTTTCGTAAATTTGTCTCATCAACTAATGTTGAATTAATTATGTGCTAAGTAGTTTTCCAGTTAACAACTAATAGGTTAACTGATGTTTTAGTTAGCAGATACTTCGTTTAACATTCTCAGTTTATCTATCAGTTTAGTCGCCTCTGGATAGTCCAACGTTTGTTGTCCATCAGAGAAGGCCTCCTCTGGTCTGCAGTGGGTTTCAAAAATGACCCCATCTGCTCCCGCTACTGTGGACGCCATTGCAACTGGCCCCACATGATCCCTTATTCCAATCCCATGAGAAGGGTCAGCTATCACGGGGAGGTGCGACTTCTCTTTCAAAATTGGAATCGCATTGATGTCAAAGGTGTTTCTGGAAGCCTTTTCGTACGTTCTGATACCTCGTTCACAAAGCAGTAAACGCTCATTACCACCCGAAAAAACATACTCCGCACTGTATAGTAACTCATCAATCGTCCCTGAGATGCCTCTTTTGATCAACACTGGTTTGTCAACCCTACCCAGTTCGTCAAGCAGGTTATAATTTTGTGTATTTCTGGCCCCCACCTGGAAAATATCAACGTAATCATGCATTTGCTCTATTTGAGAGACCTGCATTACCTCAGAAATAATCTTAATTCCATTTTCCCTTGCCAGCTTGTGCCAAAGCTTCAATCCATCTATTCCTAGTCCGCGAAAGGAATAGGGAGAACTTCGAGGTTTATACACCCCGCCACGCATGATCTTGATATTGTTGGCTTTCAGGAAGTTGATGGTATCCATGATATTTTCTTCACCCTCTATGCTGCATGGACCAGCCATGAGTGAAAAGTGACCACCTCCGATTTTCACATCATCTCCAAGATCAATGATGGTTGGGCTTACCTTCCATTTTCTGGAAACTAACTTATAGTCGTCGGAAACCACATGGATGTCTTTGATGCCATTGAGATGACCGATGCTTCGAATATCAAACTGTTTCTTACCTGTTCCAATCAAGTAATTTCCATACTGAGTCTTTACATGTGTCGTCTTGTACTTTAGGGTCTTCAGTTCCTCTTCAACAGACTGAATCAAGTCGCTGGTTACGTTATTTTCAAGTTGTATTATCATAACAGTGCTCCCTTCCTGAGCTAATCAAATAGTCTCAGGAAGACTTTTCTTTTATTCCTTTCACAAAATTTTCAATTCCCTCCTCTGAAGCGTCCTTTGACAATTGCTTTATAAAAGCACTCCCAATGATTGCTCCGTTTGTATAATCGCATGCAGTCCGGTAGGTCTGATGATCAGATATCCCAAAGCCTATCAACTGTGGATTTTTCAGATTCATCTCTTTGATTCGCTGGTAGTAAGCTAACTGGCCCTCTTGCACTCCTTTTTTGGCTCCTGTAATGCTGGAGGATGAGACCACATAGATGAATCCATTGGTGCAATCATCAATTTGCCTGATGCGATCTTCAGATGTGTTAGGACTAATCAAAAAGGTATTCCTAATACCATGCTTATCAAATAAAGATTGATAGGTTTCCAAATACTCCTGCATAGGCAGATCAGGAACGATGACACCATCAACTCCTACTTGCTCACACGATTCACAGAATCGTTCGATTCCAAACTGCATGACTGGGTTGACATATCCCATCAACAATACAGGTATGGAAACGTGAGCTCTTAACTCCTCCAACTGCTCAAAAAGCAATTCTAACGTCATTCCGCTTTCCAAAGCAATCTGGGAACTATCCTGAATGGTGGGTCCATCAGCAATAGGATCGGAAAATGGCATCCCTATCTCTAACATATCTGCTCCTGCTTTTTCAAGCGCACTCGCTACCTTAACTGTATCTCCAAGAGAAGGATAACCAGCTGTAAAATAGATATTTAACACATCTTTTTTATCTTCAAAAAGCTGATTGATTCTGTTTTTCATCAATGTCTGCATATCAGTATTTACCCCATTTTATGTAGGTTTCTAAATCCTTATCTCCTCGTCCTGATAGATTCACAACGATCACTTCGTCTGAGCCAAATGTTCGCTTCCCAAAGACCGCCAATGCATGGGAGGTCTCGATTGCTGGTATTATCCCTTCCAACTTGCTAAGCTCCACTCCTGCTAGCATCGCCTCTTCATCGGAGATCCCAAAAAACTCTGCACGTCCATCATCGAAGAGGTGCGCATGTATCGGGCCGATTCCCGGATAATCAAGTCCTGCTGAAATGCTATAGGGCTCCACCACCTGACCATCTTCAGTTTGCATTAGGATCGTCTTGCTACCATGCAAAACCCCTGGCTTACCCAAAGCAGTTGTTGCTGCTGATTTCCCTGAAGATATCCCTAGTCCCGCGGCTTCTGCTGCAATAAGGTTTACGCCCTTATCTTCCAAAAAGTGGTAAAATGCTCCAGCTGCGTTGCTACCACCGCCCACACATGCAATTACATGATCGGGAGCATTTCTTCCCTCTACTTCTTGTAGTTGGTTTTGGATCTCCTCACTGATTACTGACTGAAACCTTGCTACCATATCCGGATAAGGATGAGGCCCCACCACGGAACCAATGATGTAGTGCGTATCATCCGGATTATTTATCCAATGTCTCATTGCTTCATTGGTGGCATCTTTCAGTGTCTTGCTCCCAGATATTGCAGGTTTTACCGTGGCTCCAAGGATTTTCATTCGCTCTACATTGGGTCTTTGTCGCGCCATATCAATTTCACCCATATAAACGACACATTCCATCCCCATCAAGGCACATACAGTCGCTGTGGCCACTCCGTGTTGTCCTGCACCCGTTTCAGCGATAATCTTTGACTTACCTAGCCGCTGCGCTAGCAGAATCTGTCCAATTGTATTGTTTACCTTGTGTGCTCCAGTATGGCATAGATCTTCTCTTTTGAGATAAATCTTAGTTTTATACTTTTCAGATAGCCTCGACGCAAAGTATAATGGTGTGGGTCGTCCCACGTAGTTTCGCAACAAATGCTGAAACTCATCTTTGAAGTCATCCGACTCAATGATATCCAAATAGTTTACCCGTAGTTCTTCTACGTTGGGGAAAAGCATTTCAGGAATGTATGCTCCTCCAAACTGGCCATAATAGCCTCTTTCATCTACTCCATACTGCATAATTCTTGTTTTAGAATTCTTACTTTTTCAATGTCTTTTAAACCCGGTTCTATTTCGAAGCGGCTGTTCACATCTATTCCCGCTAATTGAGGAATACTCATTTTTCTAATTGCTTTCACATCTTCAAGCTCAATACCTCCACTCAAGAGAAAAGGAATGTCCATATCATAGTTGGATAGAATCTCCCAATCAAAGTGCTTTCCTGACCCTCCATAATTCACTGAAGCTGTATCAAATAATAGGTAGTCAGCAATGCCTTGGTAATTCCTCGCATAAGCAGGTATTTCATCCTGGACCCTAAATACCTTAATAATTTTTAAGCCTCTCTCCCTCAACGCATTAGCAAATGAAAGATCTTCATCTCCGTGGAGTTGAATATAGTCGAGTTTATACTGATCTGCTAGGGAAACAATATTCTCCATTGACTCATTTACAAACACGCCCACTCTACTAGTGTCACTAGGTATACCAACAATACTTTGTTCATCCAGAGTGTTTACATATCTGGGTGACTTAGCGTAAAATATGAATCCAATGAAATCTGGTTTAAGATCCACAAGTCCCCGAATGTTATCAGGATGTTTCATGCCGCACACTTTGAGTTTGAGCTCAGCCATGCTATCAATCAAGTTGTTGAATAAACTCTTTGGCTGCTCGCTCAGGCCTCCCATTTTTCATAAAGGTCTCTCCAATCAAAAAACCTTCAAAACCGTATTTTCTGAGCTCTCCGATAGTGTCCGAGTCAGAGATACCACTTTCGGAAACCTTAGCAAAATCACCAGGTATCTGATCAGCAAGTTCGTAAGAGGTTTCCACCTTGGTCTCAAAAGTTTTCAAGTTTCGGTTGTTAACCCCAATTAAGTTGACCTTATCCGTCACACTATTGCGTAGTTCTTCCCCATCATGCACTTCCAACAGCACTTCCATTCCCATGCTTTGTGCAAGTCCTCCAAGTATCTCGATTTCAGATTTGCTTAGCACAGCTGCTATCAACAAAATAACATCAGCCCCAATTGACTTAGCTTCAAGCACCTGATATTCATCAATCATGAAGTCTTTTCGCAGGATTGGGCAGAAATTAAATGAACGTGCATTCTTTAAATCTTCAATATCACCGCCGAAATACTCCTTATCAGTAAGGATAGATAGACCTGATGCTCCTGCTTGCATATAGCCGATGGAGGTTCGCTCCACTGAAACATGCGCATTGATTACACCCTTCGAGGGAGATTTTCGCTTGATTTCTGCAATCACCCCAGACTTATCCTCCCTTCGTAAATACTTGGTGAGCGAGACAGGTGTCCCCTCAAAATACGTACTTTGTTCCAGCAGTTTAATGGGATATAGCTCCTTCTGCCTCGCTACTTCTTTCCTTTTGTTTGCTACTATTTCTGATAGAATATCCATTAACTATTTACCTGTAAAAAATTCTTAAATGATTTAAGTGCATTACCACCTTTAAGGGATTCCTTAGCTTTATCGATCGCCTCTTCGTAGCTACACTGCTCCACAGTTGCAACTGCAAGGCCTGCATTCGCCAGCACAGCCGACTCTTGTGCTTCTGTGCCATTGCCACCTAATATTGAGGAAAAGATAGCTGCTGCATCTTCAATGGTCTCCCCACCATGCAATTGCTCTTGTTTTAGTGATTGAAAGCCCAATTGATCAGCTGAAATCAGCTCCTCGGACCGGTTAGAAATCAATTTAAAATCACCTGTAAGTGAGATTTCGTCATAACCGTCTAACGAATGCACAATCGAGAAGTGCTTTGATGTATTTTGAT
>JABSPG010000253.1 GCA_013214445.1 Ekhidna sp.
CTCCAATTCGGAGGTTTTGTTGAAAGAGATATCCCCAATTCTCTTTATCATCTACACCACTTACCGTGATCCAAAATTTGATTCCATCGTATTGATTTATGACGATTGGATTTACCCAACTCCCCCGGCTTGCACCATACAGTCCAATTTCTTCCGAACCAGGAATATTCTTTTTTTTAAGTGCATTTATAGCAGCAATAGCTTCTTCTGCGCTATTGAAAACGGACTGGTTATAATCGAATGTGCCTTCACTTTTTCCACATCCCATTTTATCCCACATATAAGTTGCATATCCTGATTCAACAATGGTTTTCCTAATATCGCCATGCCAACTCCCTGCTACGGCATTAGTCTTGCCAGAGCCGTGAAGAATCAGAACAATACCCTTTGGCTCTTGATCTTTTGGAAGGTTTAAAAGCCCATTCATTGTTACCCCTTCGAATTCAAATTCGAAGATTTGTCGTTCACTCTGAGCTTTAGAATAAAATCCTATGAAATATAGGATTGAGATAAGCATACATTTTTTCATTAGTCAAATTTTTGAGTTTTTGTAAAATTTGATACAAATCAAATAGTTAGCTAGCGGCGAACATATTTCCATTGCGTTCGTTTACAGTTCACTTTCAATCCACTTTAATAAATGACTCAAACTGAGCAAAAACTTATCATTGATTATAAAGATCAGTTGTCGGAAAAACTTCAGATCGAAGGTGAATGGAAGCAGCGCAATTTTATCCACTTGATTGAATTAATTGAGAAAGAGTCGGGCATCAAAATCAGTCTGTCTACGATCAAACGAATCTGGGCTTTGAACTTGACAAATCTTCCTCATCCATCGACTTTAAATGCATTGGTTTCGGTACTCGGCTATGAAGATTGGCTTGCTTTTAAAGCGGCTCAATTGAATGGGGTGGATGGTAATGCAAACAGATCAGTCAGGTTAAATTGGTTTCTTCTTGCATTCTTGGGACTAGCTTCGGTTATTTCTATTTATGTCATTGGTAATCGAGAAAGCGGGGCAATTCCAGCAATTCCGGTAATTAAGGTAGATGGAACGGTTCTGGCAGTTCCGGCAATTCCAAATACCATTGAGTCTGTTGATGATGTTTCTACTGTTTCAGCTGATAGTTCTTCATCCAAAAAGCAAGAAGTAATGCCTCCAAGAAGTGAATAGATCATCATTTTCCTGGTCTGTATTACTTCCGGATTCTATTCATGACTTGTACTTTAAGTAATCCCTAATCGCTTTGCAGTGATATGGTTTGTAGGTATTACTGGAAAGAAAGTATTAAAATAGACTCTTTTCATTCATCTTTTAAGCACTCCACAGGGTTCACTCTAGTAGCCTTAATTACTTGATATGAAATGGTTGCGAGTGTTATTAATAAAACTGCTAGAATAGGTGAAACGATATTGAGCATCGAAATATCAACTCTATATTGAAAAGCATTTAACCACTCATTCATCAAATAGAACATGACGGGTAAGGATACAATTGAGGCAATAATTACAAGTGTCAGAAAATCGTAACTGATCATGTGCCATATATCCGCTGGTGAAGCTCCTAGAATTTTACGCACACCAATTTCCTTTAATTTAGTTTCGACGGTAAAACCAACAAGCCCTATAAGTCCTAAACAACTTATCAAAATGGCAATAAGAGCAAATACTTTAACAAGGTTCGCCGAGATCTTTTCTTTGATGTATTGTCTTTCAAATAGCTCATCTACAAAATTGTAATGAACGCTAGTCACTGACTCATATTGAGCAAATGTTTCTTCCATATGATAGAGGCTTTCCTGAATGTTAGTGGAAGCTATTTTGACACTTAGACCCCTGAAATTTTCCTGATATATGAATAGCATGGGTTCAATTTCATTATGAAGTGATTCAAAATGAAAATCTTCAACCACACCAATAATCCGACCTTCAGTAATCCCGTATTCTATTTTTTCATTTAAAACGTCATTGGCATTTTGGTACCCTAATGCTTTGGATGCAGCTTCATTAACAATATAATAGCTAGAAACAATAGTGTCCCAGTCAAGTACCGTGAGCATGTTATCTCTGAAGCTTTCTCCGGCGACAAGTTCAATCTCATAGGTATCCATAAAATCAGGGTCTACTGATATAACTGATAATCGGAAATCTGCATTCACTAGTGAATCACCTATGAAATGCCGTGTACCCCAATAGTCATCAAGTTTTCCTGTGGGTATTCGAGAAGAGTAGGAAGCATTGAGGATATTAGGGTTACTCAGTAGATCATTTTTAAACATTTCTTTGTTAAAATCCCTTGGTAGGTTCATTCGAACCACATTGTTTCGATTATATCCCGGGTCTGATTTCCTGATATACTGAAGCTGATTTTCAATAATTACAATAGCAAAAATGAGCCCAATGGTAACACAATATTGAAAGGTGACAAGTATTGATCTGAGGTTCCACTTATCACTAAATTTCTGTTCTCCTTTGAGTGCACTTGTTAGACGTATTTTTGAGAGGAAAAGTGCTGGATAGAATCCTGCAATAATGCTTACGACGATAAGTATGAATAAAAGCAGAAGCAACAACCTCGGTTCATTAAACAGATTAAATACCAGGTTAATTTCCAAGTACCTATTCATTTGTTGAATTGCAAAATTGACGAGTGATAAGCAAAATGGAATAGAAATGAGAGTGAGCAGCATAGACTCAATCAAAAATTGCCTCACAAGTGCTGTTTTATGAGCACCAACCACTTTCCTCACACCAACTTCCTTCATTCTTCTTGAATAATGTGAGGTGGCAATATTCATATAATTAATACAAGCAATAAGCAAAAGCAACACACCAATGACTCCAAAAATTTGAAGTAGCCTCAAGGGAGTATTTCGCTCAACTTCTCCATTCAGATGAGACTTTGTATGGATATCGCTTACAGGCTGGAGGTAGAAATCATAATAATCTCTGGCCGGTGTACCATCATCGAAAGTGCCAATATATTTATCCCAGAATTGATCATTTATTTGATTCTCTAAATCGTGAATATTAGTGTTTTCTGAGACTTTTATGTAGGTAAGCCAATTGTAATTACCACCGATACGATTCATAACATTCTCATCAAAGACGAGTTCCAGGAATCTAATAGGAGCGAGGTAATCAAAGTGAAAGTGCTGTTGATCAGGCATGTCTTCGATTACGGCAGTAACTTTAAAAGGAGCTTTTGATCTTTGACGAGCTAATTCGATACTGCTTCCTAAGATATTTTTATCCTCCCAGTCATTTCCGAAAATTTTGATAGCAGTAGATTCGGTAAGTACAATTGAGTAAAGGTCCGGAAACACATTTTCCTTGTTTCCTGCAATAAAATTGAATGAGAAAATGCTAAAAAAGTCTTCGTTTGTAAATACTACCTGCTCTTGAGGAAAGGTCTTTTCTTCATAGGTCAAATCGGGTGTGGAAGCCATGTAGATTCTGGCTGATTTTTCTATGTTGCCATAGTCTTGCTTTAGCCGATCTGCATGACCAGCAGATGCGAGAGCCCAATGCCTGCTTAGTTCACCATTTGCCGAATAGTTTTTTACCGTCACGCGATAGAGTTGATCGACATCTTCAAAGTGCTTGTCAAAGTTGAGTTCATATCGAATGGTAAGCGTAATTAGTAAAAATGCAGCTATCCCTGTGGATAGGCCTATGACATTGATCACTGTCCCAGACTTATACTTCCACAGATTACGTATTCCGACTTTTAAGTAGTTTCTAAACATGGTTGTTTCCATTTCCATTGAGTTTTGAGTTGATCGTTGCTGGCATTATCATTCGCATGATCTGCTCGATGAATTACTCATCCGTTGGTTAGTTCATTCGATTGCCTTCAACCCCCGATCACAGATGCTGAGAACTAACCGGAGCTTTTTTGACATGTATGAGGATCATACAGCTAACAGACTAGCTATAGTAAGCTTGAGCCAAGCCAAAGTAATAGGTAAGAATTCCCAGGGTATTAAAAAATCCATGTACCATGACATTGAACCATAGATCGTATTTGCGGAAGTAGAATACAAGGGCAAGCATCGCGCCTGTAGAACCGGCAACAAGCTGTCCTGTGATTCCTTGCTGCCAGTGCATGAATCCAAAGAAGCTGCAGCAGACTAGAATATTCATTATTAGGCTGACTCTACTTTTACCAAAGAATTTTACAAACTGTCGCATCAAGAACCCTCGGAAAATGATTTCTTCACCAAATGCTGCTGTAACCCAAATGATTCCTAGCCAGATTAAAGTGGTCGTGAGGTCTCCTTCCAAATCATTCAATTGAGACAAATCAATAGGAACCCCGGTCAACGTCTCGATTGCAGGAACTAAGGCAAATACATAGAAAACAAAAAGGCCAAATGCTGTTATTGGGGCAATTAGCAAAAGGTTCTTCGCATTGAATTTTTCACGGTAGAACCCAAGTGATGAGAAGACTTTCCCCTTGTATTCCAAGTAGCCAGCTGCAATGATTATGATGGGGATAATTACGTTTTCAAAAATCGTTCTGGTTACCGGACCAAAGTACATAAATAAGATAATGGCCAGAGTTATAATCGGAAGCACTATTTGTTTTACGCTGAATTTCTTCATTTTTCTCTTCGTTAAAATTGATATGTGGGCAATATCAATTCATGAGAGGGGGGCAGAAAGCTCTTTCTGTTGAACCATCGCTAAAGCGGGTTGAATTGTCGCAAGCAGAATTAGCGGTTCATCCAATCCTTGAATTCGCTTGTTTTTGGACGACTAACGATGAATTGCTGATCTCTCGGGTTGATCAAAGAAAGGATCACTCGGTGGTTGAAATAAGGTTCTATTTTCAAGATGGAAGATTTTGCGATTATCTGTCCCCGATTGATTTTGAAGAATTTGGTTTCATCCAAGGTGCTAAAGAGCTCATCTATGGTCTCTTCAATAATGAAACGCTTGTCTTGCGTAACACCAAACGTGATACTGTCTTCTGAGTAACAGTAGAGTAGATCAGAGATTTTAAGCTGTACAAACCCACTTCCTGATTTAACCAGTATGCCTTCTCTTTCAGAAGTTCCTTGTAAGTCGCTTAGCAACTGCTTTAAAGTAGCCTGATTCAATGGCGAAGAGTGATTGGATTGAAGGAATTTATGAAGAGCTCTTTCGAGATCGTCCTTTTGAATGGGTTTTAGTAAATAGTCGACACTGTTGACCTTGAAGGCCTGAATGGCGTATTGGTCAAAGGCAGTAGTGAAGATGATTGGAGCGTTTACGGTTGTTTTTTGAAAGATCTCAAAGCTAAGCCCATCGGCAAGTTGGATGTCCATGAATGTAAGATGGGGTGGATCGTTTTCCTCAAACCACTGCACTGCATCTTCTACGGTATCAATAATTTCAAGCAGCTCGAACGTGAAGTCACAGGCTTTCAACATGGATTGCAACTGGTTTACTGCACGTATTTCGTCCTCGATGATTAAGATCTTTATAGTCATTTTTTTACTTGCCATGATTCAATAAAGGAAGCGAAACGGAAAATTCATAGCCATTATTTACTAATTCTACCGATCGATCGGAGAGGAGCGCATACCGCTTCTCAATATTCTTTAAGCCCATTTTGGTAGAAGGAAGCTGCGTTGATTTCTTTTGTATTTTATTAGTTACCACAATGAAATCATCAGCAGTATTAACGTTTATTACTAATGGTTTTTTCTTGGAAACCACATTGTGCTTGATTGCATTTTCAAGGAGCAATTGGAGGCTCATTGGTGCAATCAACTTGTTTTCTGCACTTTTAGGGATGTCCCAGTTGACCCGTAGGTTCTCTCCAAATCGTTCTGATTGTACATGAATGTAAGCTTTTGCAAACTTTAGCTCAGATTTTAAGGAAATCAAATTTGTGTTGCCAGACTCCAACAAGAAGCGATAGATGTCCGATAGCTTATCCACAAATTGCTTCGCATCTTCCTTAGGACTTTGGTCAATGATGTCTCGTAAGGTATTCAAGGTATTAAAAAAGAAGTGGGGTTGGGCCTGATTCCGAAGCGTATCAAGTTCGGCTTGGATGACTGCTTGTTTGGCCTGCTCTTCTTCTCTGATAGACCTTTTGAGTAGTCCAAAGAAGTAAATGGCTTCATAGATGGCCATGATCATCACCGTTAGAAAAAGGATGATGATCAATGTATAGCTTCTTACCCGAAAAGAACCAGTCTGAGCATTGCCTCCAGTAGTCTCAGCGAGCCAGGAAAGTAGACT